>DATFUQ010000055.1:0-2083 GCA_035260745.1 Lacunisphaera sp.
CAAGACCACGCTGGCTGAATTTTATCCCAAGCTGCTCGCGGCGCTGACCCAGCGCCTCGCCGAGGTGGATGCGGCGAAGAAATGAGCCTGCAACCGCCGAGGGAAATCGAGGGCGTGCTGCTCGTGGACAAGCCCAAGGGCCTGACCTCGCACGACGTGGTGCACCGTCTGCGGCACACGCTCCAGATGAAAAAGATCGGGCACGCCGGTACGCTCGACCCCATGGCCACGGGACTGCTGGTCATGCTCATCGGCAAGGCCACGCGCATCTCCCAATACCTCATGAGCGTGGACAAGGTCTATGAGGGCGAGGCCACGCTGGGCGTCACCACCGACTCGCAGGACGCCGAGGGCGAGGTGATGGAAACCCGCCCCGTGCCGGAGCTGTCCGAGGCCCAGGTGCGGGCCACGATGAAAACCTTCCTCGGCGACCAGTATCAGACGCCGCCCATGCATTCCGCCATCAAGATCGGCGGCGTGCCGCTCTACAAGATGGCCCGCCAGGGCGTCGAGGTGGAGCGCGAGCCGCGGTTCATCCGTGTGGCGTCGTTCGAGCTGAACACACTGGCCCCGCCGAAGCTCACCTTCACGCTGCACTGCACCAAGGGCACTTATGTGCGCACGATCGCCCATGATCTGGGACAGAAGCTGGGCTGCGGCGCACACCTCTCGGCGCTGCGCCGCACCGGCAGCGGCAAGTTCACCATCGCCCAGTGCCTGCCGCTCGACGAAATCGAGAAACTTTCGGCGGCGGATATCGCCCGGCGCCTGATCCCGGTGCACGAGGCGGCGCCGCGCGTGGTGCTGTGAGTGCGCTGCTCCAGTTCGACAGCCTCGAGCGCGCGGCGTTGCCGCCGCGGCCGCTGCACCTGGCCATCGGCATGTTCGACGGCGTGCACCTCGGACACCAGTCGGTGATTGAATCCGCCCTCCATTCGGCGCGCCGCAGCGGCGGCCAGGCCGGGGTGCTGACCTTCTGGCCGCATCCCAGCGCGCTGTTTCATCCCGAGAATCCCACGCGGTTGCTCATGCCGCCGGCCATGAAGCGCCGGGTGCTGGGCCGGCTGGAGATTGATTTCGTGATCGAGCAGAATTTTTCCACCGGGTTCGCGCAGATCGAGGCCCGGGAGTTTCTGGCCCACCTCAAGCGCTGCCTGCCGCAGCTCGTGGCGGTGTATGTCGGCGAGAACTGGCGCTTCGGGCGCGGCCGCACGGGTGATGTCGCCTTGCTGGTCGAGGAGGCGCGCAAGGCCGGGCTCACGGTATTCAGTGCCCCGCGGCTCAATCACAACGGCTCGCCCATCAGCAGCTCACGCATCCGGGAATTGCTGGCCGGTGGCGACATTGCCGAGGCCAACGCGCTGCTCGGCTACTCCTATTTCGCCGAGGGCGTGGTGGAGCACGGCCGGAAACTGGGCCGGACGATCGGCTTTCCGACACTCAATCTCGCGTGGGAGCCGGAGCTGAAGCCCTGCTACGGCGTGTATGCGGTCGAGGTGGCCAGCGGGCAGAAGATACCGCTGAAAGGCGTGGCTAACTACGGCTTGCGGCCCACCGTGGAGCAGACCACCCGGCCGCTGCTCGAAGTGCATTTGCTGGAGCCCTCGTCGCTCACCTACGGGGACAAATTGACCGTGCACTGGCTTCAGTTCCTGCGGCCCGAGAGCAAGTTCAGCGGCATCGAGGAGCTGCGGCTGCAGATCGTCCGGGACCGCGAAAACGCGCTCATTTTTTTCAAAAAATAGCGGGGCAAGGTGAGAGTTTCCATCGTCCGTCGCTGAAGCCATGGAGGACAAGAACGACGCTTGACTTGCCTAAGTCGGAATCTACGTTGCGGCCTCTTTCCCATTTCAAGGGGTGGTAGCTCAGTTGGTTAGAGCGTCTGCCTGTCACGCAGAAGGCCGCGGGTTCGAGTCCCGTCCATCCCGCCAGTTTGAGCCCGCAGCCCGAAAGGGTTGCGGGCCTTTTCATTTGGGCCAAGTTATCTCTGCATTGGCCTGTGCCGACAAAGGGTCGACAATTCCCGGTATCGAGACCTCCGCCACGTAGGCCTCGTGGTCCTCTCGGCACAAGCCTTCACCTC
>DATFUQ010000056.1:0-6110 GCA_035260745.1 Lacunisphaera sp.
GGCAAAGCCCGCCACCGGCGGCAGCATGCCGATCGCCACGGCGGGGTAGTGTTTCGCCGGCACGGATGAAAAGGCCTGCATGAACATCGTCGCCCCGATCCACACGAGAATCGCCATGCCGGCCTCGACGGGAACCGCGTAGGCGATGTAGCTGAAGGTGCCCGTCAAAAGCACGAGCGTGAAGAATGCGGCGTTGAGGGTGGAATAGCCCGCCCGTGCCCCGATGGCCTTCCAGCCCGGGTGCCCGTAATAGAGGGTCGTGGGGTAGGGTGAGCCGCACAGTGCGGCGGCGATCGTGCCCAGTCCGTTCATCACAAGTGCCGGGCGCCCGGCGAACTTGTCCCCGGCGGCCTCCGCCGATTCGAGGCATTGCAGCGAGCCGACCAGGCCGAGCAGCCCCATCGGGAGGCTCACGGCCAGGTAGGGCACGATATAGCGCAGCGAGGCCACGACGTCACCAATCACCGGCACGGGAAAATGAAAACCGACATGCTCGGCGGCCAGCCGGCCCACGGGCACGAGTGGGGCGGCGGACGCACCCTGGCGGTGCCAGAGCCAGGCGACGAGCGTGCCGAGGACTATCACCAGCAATGCGGCCGGTATGCCGCCCTTCAATTTCATCCGGCCGTAGTAGATTGCGCAAATCAGGCCGAGCGTTAGGAAGCCGATGTCCGGGTAGGCGACGCACTTGAAGAAGAAGTCTCCCGAGATGAACAGCAGGCCGACCATCGCGGGCGTGGCCAGCAATGCGGCCCGCGGAATGTGCCGGCGCAATTTATCCACCCACAGGCCGCCGAGGAGTTCGATGACCCCGCAGGCGAGGCAGGCGGCGATGCCGGCGCGCCAGGCTTCCAGGTCGGCGGCGGACTTGTCGAGTCCGCGGGCGAGCGCGGCCTGCTGTGCGGGCAGCATCACCAGCAGCGAGTAGGCGAGCACGGTGAACAGGCTGATGCCGTAGGGCAGCGCGCACACATCGTCCCGGTTCTCGCGCCGGGCGAGCGCCCGCGCCTGCCGCGCATAGAACAGATTGCCGACAAGCAGCGAGACGGCGGCGGCCGGCAGGATGTGGTCGTAGAAGACGTCCGGGGAAAACTTCAGCATCCCGAGGCAGAAGCTCGAGATGAGGAGGAGGTTGATGAGGTTGTCGAGCGCGAGGGCGAAGAAGCCGTCGAGGTCGCCTTTGACGAAGGGCTTCATGCAGAATAGTTCGCCCCCAGGCCCAGCGCCTTCATGGCCGAGCGGAACTGCGTGGCAAAACGGTCGGATCGGATGTGGAATTCCTCACTCAGATCCACCGGCAGCTCCTCGGGCCGCTGGCTTTCAACGATCGGCTTGTCCTCGGCGAGGATGGAATTCTCCCAGTCGAGCAACTGGCGCGCCGGCACGTGGTGGTCGAAGTTCCGGGCGATGAAGAAGAAGATGCGGGTCTTCCGCCGCGAGACCGGCGTGGGGGTGTCGAAAATGAGGTGCCGGCGGCCTTCGCCATAATCCACGGTCAGCCGGCAGGCCAGAGGCAGGTGGAGGTCGTAGGTCATCCAGCGCCGGATGGTGGGCGCGGCGCCCAGCGCCGAGGTCGCGGGGTTGGCCGCCTCGTAGGGATACTCGACGTGGAAGCCGTGCGGCGTGCGGATGACCTCGTAGGAGGCCACCTCGGGCCGCTCGCGGTTGCCGAAGGTGCCGGTGTGGATCCACGAGAAGTGGCCGACATCGATGAAGTTCTCCAGCTGTCGGCCGGCCGTCACGTCCCACTCGGGCGGCGGATCGTGCATCATCTTGAACGCGGGATCCTCGAGCTCCGGCCAGTTGGGAATCACGGCCGGCAAGGCGGGATCGAGCGCGAGGCAGGTCCAGATCAATCCGTAGCGCTCGACGGAAGCATAGGTTTCGAGGCAGAGCTTTTTCGGCACGGGCAGGTCGGGTTGGGCGGGGATCCTCGTGCAGCGCCCATCGGCGCCGTAGCGGAAGCCGTGGTAGGCACAGACGAGTTCGTCGCCTTCCTGCCAGCCGAGCCGCAGCGGCACGCCGCGGTGGATGCAGAGGTCGTGGGCGACGACGACCTGCCGGTTGGTCGTGCGGTAGAGGATGAGCGGCTGGTCGAGCAGGGTGCGAGCGAGCGGTTTGTCCGCCACCTCGTCGCTGTAGGCCACGGGATACCAGTGCCGGGCGAGGGCGCGCCACTCGGTTTCGGGGAAGCTGCAATGGCGGGGAAGCCGGGACGGGGTGACGGTCATGAGGCGAGCGCAACTTCGGCCGTGATGGCCGCGAGTTCGGCGAGGTGGGCGCGTTTCACGTGTTCGGGCAGCAGGGCAACGCGGAAGCCGTTGGCCGCGACGCGCGCCAACTCGGCGCGGCTGAAACCGAGGTCCTGATGCAGCGCGTAGTATTCCTCGCTCAGGGTGTTGCCGAAGAAGAACGGATCGTCGGAGTTTATCGTCACG
This sequence comes from Lacunisphaera sp., assembly GCA_035260745.1. Lineage (GTDB taxonomy): Bacteria > Verrucomicrobiota > Verrucomicrobiia > Opitutales > Opitutaceae > Lacunisphaera. The sequence goes on from DATFUQ010000056.1 coordinate 2,439, forward strand.
GTCACGCCCGCGTCGAACAGCCGGCGGATCGGGTGCGCCCGCATCGCCGGCACGCCGCGGACAGCGAGCTTCACGTTGGAGATCGGGCAGACATCGAGGGCGATGCCCTCGCGCAGCAGGCGAGCGACGGTAGCGGGGTTTTCGACCGAGCGGACACCATGCTCGATGCGCGTGACCTTGAGCTGGTCGAGGGTGAGATCGACGTAGTCCGCCCCCATGAACTCGCCGGCGTGGGCCTTGGTGAACTTGCCGGCGGCGCGGGCCCGCGCCCAGACGTCGGCGGTCCACGGCTCCAGCGGGATATCCTCCCAGCCGTGCAGGTCGATGCCGTCGAGCTCGGGCCAGCGCAGCGCCTCCTCGATCAGGTCACGGCCGGCGTCCTTATAGTCGTTGTGGCACAGGCCGGCGAAGACGCGCAGCTCCAGCCCGCGCGGGGCGGCGGCCCGGATCGCGCGAATCACCTCAAATCCGGTGTCCTTCATGAAGAGCAGCGCCGGCAGGTGGAAGCTGGTTTCGACGTAGCGGCAGCCTTGGGCGGCGCAGCGGCCGAGGGCGATTTTGGCGGTTTCGTGGTAGCGTTCGGCCGACGTGAAGAACGCGGCGCAATACTCCACGTAGAGGGCCATGAACTGGTTGAAACTGGCGTAGCGGTAGCCATCGCCCCAGAAAGGCGGCGGGGTGGCATATTTTTTCGGATCAAGCTGCTGCAGCAGTTCCCAGGGACAGGCGCCCTCGATGTGGAGATGGGTCTCCGTCTTGGGCAGCTGTCGCACAAACTCCGCCAGCGAGGGATCGGCACGGTAGGGCATGCCGGCAGAAAGCACGAATCAAGCCAGCGGTTCAAGCCGGGTGATGTCCGAGTCGCGTTCCCGGCTTGCCCGGATGACGCGTCGGGTGAAATGTGAAGCATGGCCATCGTTGACGCCCATGTGCATCTTTATCCGCCGGAGGTGAACCGCGACCCGGCTGGATGGGCCGCGGCGTGCGGGGAGAAGCACTGGGCCGAGCTTTGCACGCGGCGGAGAAAAGACGGCAAGCCGGTACAGGGTTTCCCCTCGCTGGACCAGTTGCTGCGTGACATGGATGCGGCAGGCGTGGCCAAGGCCGTGCTGATGGGTTGGTATTGGGCACGACCTGAGACATGCCAGATGCATAACCGCTTTTATGCAGACTGTGTGCAGGCGCACCGCGACCGGTTATCTGCGTTTGCGACGATTCATCCCGCTGCGGGCGCTGATCAGACTCTGGGTGAGATTTGGCTGGCGCGGGATTCAGGCCTGTCTGGCGTGGGCGAACTGTCGCCCCATTCGCAAGGCTACGGTATCGATGATCCGGTATTTCGCGCCGTGCTGAAACGCTCAGGTGAATACGGCATGCCGGTCAACCTGCATGTCACCGACCCTGCCAGCCGCAAATATCCCGGCCGGATCGAGACACCACTGGAGGATTTTGTCCGTCTCGCGCGGGAGTTTCCGGCCTCTCAGTTTATTCTTGCGCACTGGGGCGGCGGCTTGGCTTGGTCGCCGGAAGCCGCGGCGCTGCCCAATGTGTGGTTCGACACGGCGGCCTCGCCTTTGCTCTACGGTCCGGAGGTGTGGAAGAAAGCGCAGATGAACCGCGTGCTGTTTGGTTCGGATTACCCGTTGGTGCTGTATCCGCAGACCGGGACGGCGCCGGCTTTCGGCGGATTGCTGGCCGAAGCGAAACAGGCGGGGGTTTCGGCCGCCGTGCTGGGTGGCAATGCGGTTGGGTTGCTAGGACTTTAACAGCCGCGGCACGACCGGGCTGTTGGCCGCCGGCAGGATCACCTGCAGTCCCGCGGTGAGGCCCGAGGGCAGTGGCACGGGAATGGTCAGCACAGGCAGTCCGCCAAGACTGGCCGGCGCGGTGAGCGTGAGAATGTTGCGGCGCAGTTCCGGCGTGCAGTCGGCCTTGCGCGGGGCAGGGCGGGGGACCGCCGGCAGGACGAGAAAATCACAGCTGGCAAAAAACTTTCCGAACGCGGCGCGGATATCCTCCCGCGTGGCCCGCGCCCGGACAATATGCTCCGTGGGGGAATGCCCGGCGTCGGTGAAGCGCCGCCAGATGACCGGATCGTAGTGCTCGTGATACGGCGCAAGCCAGTCGCGATGCACGTGGTGCGCCTCGCTCATGCCGATGGTGATGTAGGCATCCACCGCGTTGTGCCACGAGTCCAGCAATTTGCCCTTGGTCGCGGCATCGGCCGGCGGGCAGAGTTTTGCGGCGGCGGCATCGCAGGCGAGAGCGGTCTCCGCGTCCGGTTTTGCGAGGAGCGCGCCCATCGGCAGATGACAGCCGCGGAGCTTTGCTTTCCTGGGAAATTTTCCGACCAGCGCCTGCCAGGCGGCGAGCATGTCGGCCGCATTGCCCGTGAACCAACCCGCGGTGTCCATGGTCGGTGCGAGCGGGAAGGCGTCGCTGATCAACTCGTCACCGGGCGTGAGCCTGAAGCCATACAGCCCGCACCAGGACGCCGGCACGCGCACCGAGCCGCCGGTGTCGGTGCCGATGGCCAGGGGCACGACGCCGGCCGACACCATCGCCGCCGAGCCGCTGCTCGAACCACCGGGCAGGCGGTCGGGAAAACGGGGATGCGGGCAATCGCCGTAGTGCGGGTTCTCACCGGTGAGTCCCGAGGCGAATTCGACCAGATGCGTCTTGCCCGCGCAGGTCGCGCCCAGTTCGCGGAGCCGCTGAACGATCTCGCTGTCCTGGGCGGGAGTGGGCCGGACTTTGTCTAAAAAAGCCGAGCCGGCGCGGGTTGGCACACCGTGAAAGTCGAAAAGGTCTTTGAGCAGATAGGGCACGCCGTGCAGCGGCTGCCTCGCTTCCGTCAGGTCCAATGCCATGGCGAGTTCCTGCTCCGGTCGCACCCACGCCAGCGCGGCCGAGCGCAACGCGGGCGGCAGTGCCGCAACCCGGTCATGGATCTCGCGCGCGGCTGCGGCCGGCGCCATGGCTTGCCACGCGGCGAACGGCAAAGTGGCTGGCGTTTTGGGCGCGTTTGTGTCCATTCGTGAACCTTCATGGAGGCAGTCGCACCCATCGTCAAATTTACCTCGCTGAAAAAGCGCTACGGCGGCGGCCCGCTGATCCTGGACACGCTCAATCTCGCGGTGCAGCCGGGCGATTTCATCAGCTTCATCGGCCCCAGTGGCTGTGGCAAATCCACCGTGCTCAAGCTGGTTTCCGGGCTCAGTCCGGGCACGGAAGGCGAGGTGACGGTCCTGGGCACGACACCGAAGCAGGCGCGCGACCGGCAGGCTTTCATCTTTCAGGACGCCACGCTGCTGCCGTGGCTGACGGCGCAGAAGAACGCCGAGTTGTCGCTGCGGCTGCGCGGCGTGCCGGCCGCAGAGCGTCGGGCGAAGGCGCTGGAGATGCTTTCAATTGTTGGACTGGAGAAGGCGCGGGAGTATTTCCCGCGGCAACTGTCGGGCGGGATGAAAATGCGCGTGTCCATCGCCCGGGCCCTGACGCTCGCCCCGCAACTGCTGCTGCTTGACGAGCCGTTCGGCGCGCTCGACGAGATGACCCGCAACCGGTTGAACGAGGAACTGCTGGCGCTGCGGGAGCGCTCGCGGTTCACCGCAATGTTCGTGACGCACTCGGTCAGCGAGGCGGTCTTCCTTTCGAATCGGATAGTCGTCA
>DATFUQ010000057.1:0-39835 GCA_035260745.1 Lacunisphaera sp.
GAAGCCGCCGGTGATGCCGTCCACATCGATCACCTCGCCGGCAAAATGCAGCCCCGGCATCAGCCGGCTTTCCATCGTCTTGAAATCCACCTCGCTCAGCCGCACGCCGCCGCAGGTGACGAACTCCTCCTTGAACAGGCTTTTGCCCGTGACCGCGAACTCCCCCGCGCAAACCTGCGCCGCCAGCGCCCGCAGCGCCGCGCCCGGCACCACCGCCCACTGCGTGCCCGGCGCCAGGCCCGCCGCCACGAGCAATTTTTCCCACAACCGCAGCGGCAGCCCCACCGGGCACCAGGTGCCCAGTTGTTTTTTTGGGTTGGCCGCGCGCGCCCGCTCCAGCCCGGCGTGCAGCGATCCGGCGTCGAACGCCGGCGCCCAGTTGACGAGCAAAGTGAACTTGTAGCCGCAGTCGTGCAGCGCGCGCGCCCCCCACGCCGAAATTTTCAGCACGGCCGGCCCGCTCAGGCCCCAATGCGTGATGAGCAGCGGCCCGCGCTCCTTCAGCGCCGTGCCGCGCACTGCGGTTACCGCCTCCTCGACCGACACGCCCGACAGCTCCTGCAGGCGCGGGTCATTGACGTGAAAAGTAAACAGCGACGGCACCGGCGGCTCGATCGTGTGCCCGAACTGCCGCGCGAAGGCCAGGCCGGCGTTCGACTTGTTGCCGCCCGTCGCGAGCAGCAGCCGGTCGCATGTCACCACATCGCCGGTCGTGAGCGTGACATGAAAGGTGGAACGCGTTGCCCCCAACGCGTTGGTTCTCCCCTCCGAAAGCGCGTTAGGGGCAACGCGCTCCACCTGCTTGATCCCGGTGCGCAGCACCATCCGCACGCCGGCTTTCTCCGCCGCGCCCTGCAGGCAGTCCACGATGGTCTGCGAGCTGTCGGTGACGGGAAACATCCGCCCGTCCGCCTCGGTCTTCAGCGCCACGCCGCGCTGCCCGAACCATTCCACGGTGTCGCGCGGCTGCCAGCGATGGAACGCGCCGAGCAGCTCGCGATGGCCGCGCGGGTAGCGCCGCACCAGTTCGCGCGGCTCGAAGCAGGCATGGGTCACGTTGCAGCGGCCGCCGCCCGAGACCTTCACCTTCGCCAGCGGGTGCGCCGTGGCCTCGTAGATCGTCACGGCGCAGCCGGGATCCGCCTCAGCGCAGGCGATGGCCGCGAAAAATCCCGCCGCCCCGCCGCCCGCCACGATAATTTGCCGCCGGCTCATGACTTTCTCTCCAGAAAGTCCCGCCGCGACAATGCTTTCCAAAATGACCGAGCGTGAACCTGACGTTTGCCCATGGCCCGCCAGCGTGCGGCAGCCCGCGGGGCTTGTCCAAAAAGAAAAGTGCCGCGGCCCCACGCCGCGGCACTTCTTTGCACACACTGCACCCCTGTGCAGAAATCTATTATTTGCCTGGCGCCTGTTCGGGCGGCGGAGCCTGCCGGTCTCGACCTTCCGGCCCCCGGGGGCCGCGTTCGCGCATCTTGGCGCGCTTGTCGTCGAATTTCTTCTGCTGGTCCGCGTTCAGGACGGCGCGGCGCTGGTTGGCAAAGGTCTTGTTCGTCTCCCTCGCCTTGGCGCGCCGGTCATCCCGGGACAGGGTGCTGTCGCTGCGGATGGCGTCCAGTGCGGTCTTTTCCCGCTGGCGGATTTCCTTCCACTTGGCTTCCTGGTCGGCGGTCAGGCCGAGTTCCTTGACCGCGTGCTCCATCATGGCACCGGGGCCCCGGTGCTCGGAACGGTCGGGCTTGTCGGACGGAGGAGCGGCCGGTTCCCCGGCGCGAATGACGGGGACGGCCAGCATGATCAGTCCGGCCAGCAGAAGGGTGAATTTGAGGGAATTTTTCATGATGGGTTGCTGGAACTACGACGCGACTCCGGCGCGAAGGTTTCATTTTAAAAAATATCTGCCGTAATATTTTACCCGGGCCGGCAACCCGGGGCCGGTCCGCACCTCTCCCGGGCTGCCACCCAAAACAAAGACAACCCCGGGCCAAGCGCCGCTTTACTCCCGCGCCGGTTTCACCCACAGTCCGCGCCCATGATTGAAGTCACCGGCCTGACCAAGCGCTACGGCCAGTTCACCGCCGTGCGCGACCTCTCGTTCACGGTGCACCCCGGTGAGGTCCTGGGCCTGGTCGGGCCCAATGGCGCGGGCAAGACCACCACCCTGCGTTGCGTGACCGGCATCATCCCGCCCACCGAGGGCACCGCGCGCATCGGCGGCCTCGACCTTGCCACCGACCCCGTCGGGGCCAAGCGCCAGCTGGCGTTTTTTCCCGACGAGCCGCGCCTCTTCGAATACCTCACCGTCGAACAACACCTCAATTTCGTCGCGCGGCTCTACGGCGTGACCGACTGGCAGGAGCGGGCCGGGCCCCTGCTCGCGGAGCTGGAGATGGCCGATAAGCGGGGGCTGCTGCCCGGCGAACTCTCCCGCGGCATGAAGCAGAAACTCACCATCGCCTGCGGGCTGCTCCATTCGCCCAAGGTCATCATCTTCGACGAGCCGCTGACCGGTCTCGATCCCGGCGGCATCCGCCGGATGAAGGACGTGATGAAGCGCCTCGCGCGCGACGGCGCCGCCCTCATCCTCAGCTCGCACCTGCTGTCGCTGCTCGAGGAGGTCTGCACGCACGTGCTCATCCTCAAGAACGGCGAGAAGCTGGCCGGCGGCCCGATGGCCGAGGTTCACGCCCGTTACTCCGGCGGCGCCGACCTGAGCCTGGAGGACGTGTTCTTTCGCGCCACGGGCGACGCCGAGACCCCCGCCCCGCCGCCCGTCCAGCCGTGATCAACGCGTTTCTCTACCTTCAGTTCACCACGGTCAAAAACGCGCTGGTGCAGCGGATCAAGCGGCTGAAGCAGCCGAAGTATCTCTTCGGCGCCATCGCCGGCGGCATCTATTTCTATTTTGTTTTTTTCCGCCGGGTGTTGGGCGTTTCCTCCCCTGGCTCCGGTGCCGCGGCTGCCGCGCCCCCCTTCACCATGCCGCCGGATCTCGCGCCCAATCTCGTGCTGTTCGCCGCGCTGGTGCTGCTCCTCCTCGTCGTGGTGGCGTGGGTGGTGCCGTCGGACCGGGCCGCACTGCATTTTTCCGAGGCGGAGGTGGCGTTCATCTTCCCCGCGCCGGTCACGCGCCGCTGGCTTATCCATTTCAAGCTCCTGCGCTCGCAGTTCGGCATCCTCGTCTCGGTGTTTTTCCTTTCGCTCATCTTCCGGCGCGCCAGCTTCCTCGGCGGCAGCCCGCTCCTCCATGCCGCCGGCTGGTGGGTCATTCTCTCGACGCTCAACCTGCACTTGATCGCCGCGTCGTTTGTGCGTGAGCAGTTGCTGGACCTGGGGGTCAACGTGGCCCGGCGGCGCGCGCTCGTGCTGGGTGTCCTGGTGGTGCTGGGCGCGGGCTCGTGGTGGTGGCTCCGCGGGCATGTCGCGCTTCCCGCCCCGGAGGATCTCACCGGCCTGGGTGCGATGATCCGTTACGCCGGCCGTGTGCTCACCCATCCACCCATCGGCTGGATCCTCGCTCCCTTCGCCCTGGCGGTGCGGCCGTATTTCGCCACGGACTACGCGGCTTTCTTCCTCGCCCTCGGGCCGGCGCTGCTGCTCATGGCCGCGCATTACTGGTGGGTGATGCGCGCCGAGGTGTCGTTCGAGGAGGCGTCGATCGACCAGGCGCGGAAGACGGCGGAGGTCGTGGCCGCGGTCCGCGCGGGTGACTGGCGTGCCGGGCGCAACCGCCCGGCCAAACCGCGTCCGGCCGCTTTCCGGCTCGCGCCGACCGGCCTCATCGCGGTGGCGTTTTTGTGGAAAAACCTCATCGCCCTCGGCCCGTTCTTCCGGGTGCGCACCTGGCTGATCTTTGCGGGGCTGATTGTCGGGTTCCATGTCTGGGCTATCACCACCGGCCTGGATAAACACGCCTATGCCGCCGTCGCCATCGTTCCCCTCTCCATCGGCGGCTGGCTGTTGATCGCCGGGCCGATGATCATGCGCCGTAACGTGCGGTTGATGGTCGCGCATTTCGACCTGCTCCGGAGCTATCCGCTGCCCGGCTGGCAGGTGGTGCTGGGCTCGCTGCTTCCGCCCATCGTGATCCTGGCAGCCGTCGAGTGGCTGCTCCTGCTGCTCGGCGCGCCGAGCATCGGCTCGACCGCCAAATCCGCCGCGCTGGCTGCGGGGGTGCTCGGCACCGGCGCTCTCGGTATCGCGCTGGTCCTGCCCCCGCTGGCCGGGCTCATGCTGAGCATCCCGTTTGCCGCGACGCTGTATTTTCCCGCGTGGGCCGAAAGCTCGGGATCGCGCGGCGGCATCGAGGTGATGGGTCAGCGGCTGATTTTCTTCGCGGGTTACATCGTCGTGCTGCTGGTCGCGCTGGTGCCGGCGGCGCTGTGCGGCGGACTCGTCGCCTTCATCGTCAACTGGCTGGCTGGCACGGTGACCGCAATTGTCGCCACCGCCGTGGTCGCCTGCCTGGTCCTTGGCGCGGAATTCGCCGGCGTGGTGTGGTGGCTCGGCGAACGCTTCGAGCATTTCGACATGTCGCAGGAAATGCCGCGCTGATCCCGCGCTGGCCCGGCCGCATGAACTTCAAGCAACTCTCCTCGATCGCCGGGCAAGTGGTGGCCGCCGCCCAGCGCCGGCTGCCCGCCGAGGTGCGCGCGGCCGCCGACGCGGTGCCCGTTTGCCATGAACCCCACCCCAGCGCCGCCCTCCTGGGCGAGGATCTGGAACCGGACATCCTCGGCTTGTTCGTCGGGCACGAGCTCCACGGCGAACTCGCCGAGGCCCAGCCGCTGCCGCCGCAGATCCTGCTTTTTTTGGAAAACATCTGGGATTACGCCGAGGGCGACGAGGCCGTCTATCGTGACGAAGTCGGGCTGACCTACCTCCATGAACTGGGTCACTACCTCGGCTGGGACGAGGACGAACTGGCCCGCCGGGGCCTGGAATGACCCGGCAACCTGCACTCTGTCCGCCGGTCCTGGACTGGACCCGGCCGGACCGGGGACTAAGTAGGGCTTTCATTCTCGCCTCAAATCTGATTATTCCCTCTCTCAAAACAGCTTTGCGCTCCTCCGGCGCAGGCCTATTGTCCGCTCCACCACCATGAAGAAGTTTCTCACCGCAATTTTCTGCCTCACCGCCCTGGCGGCCTGGCTGCCCGCCGCGAACCAGTTTAACCGCGCGGATGTCGTCGCGCGCCTCGATACCTGCGAGGCCATCCTGCAGCAGATCCAGGGCAACATGCGGACTGCCATCCCCGCCGATGTCCTGCGGCGCGCCAAGGGCCTCGTCATCGTCAACCAGTTCCAGGCCGGGTTCATCTTCGGCATCAAGGATGGTTACGCCGTCGCCCTGGTCCGCCGGCCGAACGGCCGGTGGTCCGTGCCCGCCTTCCTCCGGGCCGGCGAATTCAGCTTCGGCCTCCAGGCCGGCGGCAAGTCCATCAACGTGATTTATGTCCTGATGGACGACAACACCGCCCGCCTGCTCTTCAAAACCCGCATGAACTTCGGTGCCGAGGCCAAGGTCCTCGCCGGCATCCGCGCGGCCGAGCGCGAGAGCCTGAGCAAGTCCCTCCCCGGCGACGCCAATGTGCTGGTTTATTCCTCGACCGAGGGCCTCTACCTCGGCGCCGCCATAAAGACTGGCTACATGTCGCCCCACGACGAGGCCAACCGCCTCTTCTATAATACCACGAACCGCCTGCCCGAGCTGCTTTACAGCGACTGGGTCACGCCGCCGCCGGAAGCCCGCTTCATCATGGACTACGTGACGCGCCTCACGCAGTAACCGGCCAGATATTATTTGCCCAACCCGCCGCGCTCCGGCGGGTTTTTTGCGAACAATTCTGCCGGCTTCTTGCGCGCCTGATTCTCTCGCAAAGCACAGCCGCAACCGCGCCAAAGTCCCGCAACGGCGGGGCGAAGGCGGGTTATCTCCTAAGTTCGCGCAAATACGCCGTCAGCCGGCCGAGCACTTCCCGTGTCACACGCTCCTGCGCCTGGGCTCGCGTCGCGCCCGGCAGTTCCACCAAGCCGGAAATAATCACCGCGCCGCGTCGCTGCCGGTGGCACAACGCCCACCACGCCAGCGGCACCTTCACCGCATCGGCCGGACTCGGCTCGGCATAACCCGTGGTCGCCACGGCGAGGTCCGCGCCGAAAAGCTCGCCCGCCCCCCGGGCCATCTCGACCGCCACGCGTTGCGACACACAGTTCACGCGCCGGGCATGCGCCCGGTTCACGCCGAGCAGCTTCACTTTCTGCTCGAGGCTGTAGGCCGTGACCCCGCCCAGAAAATAAGCCGATGCCCCCGACTCCGCGCCGATCGCCGCCTGCACGTGGCCGCAGGTGATGCTCTCCGCGACCGCCAGCGTCAACCGCGGCGAACGCAGCATCAATTGATTCAATCCGGCTCCAGCTGGCATCACTTCAACTCCAGCCCGACCGGGCAGTGGTCGCTGCCCATCACCTCGGGCGAAATCCAGGCGCGCTTCAGCGCTGGGCGCAGTTTTTTCGAGACCACAAAGTAATCGACGCGCCACCCGATGTTCCGCGGCCGGCAGTTCATCATCTGGCTCCACCAGGTGTAGTGGCCGGGGCCTTTTTCGAATTCGCGGAAGGTGTCCACGAAGCCCTTCGCCAGCAGCGCGGTGAAATTTGCGCGCTCCTCGTCGGTGAAGCCCGCGTTGCGCCGGTTGGTCTTCGGATTGGTCAGGTCGATCTCCGTGTGCGCCACGTTCAGGTCGCCGCAGAACACCACCGGCTTGCCCTTCTTCTCGAGTTTTTTGAGATAGGCGAGAAACGCCGGGTCCCATTCCTCGATGCGGTATTTCAGCCGCGTCAGGCCGCGCTGCGAGTTGGGCTGGTAGACGTTCACAAGAAAAAAGTCCTTGAACTCCGCGGTGATAACGCGCCCCTCGTCGTCGTGCCCGGGCAGGCCGATGCCGCAGGTCACCTTGAGCGGCGCCACGCGCGTGAACAGGACGGTGCCCGAGTAACCCTTCTTCACCGCCGGATACCAGTGCGGCGTGTAGCCCGCGACCCAGGCCACGTGCTGCACGTCGCCGGGCTGCGCCTTCGTCTCCTGCAGGCAGATGACGTCGGCGTCCACCTGCGTCATGTAGTCGAGAAAGCCCTTCTTCAGCGCGGCGCGGATGCCGTTGACGTTCCAGGAAACCAGTTTCATGCCGCGCTAGTCCGCCAGTTTGCCGCGCCCGCGGCAAACCGTTTCGGCAAAAAATCGCCGGCTGGGCTGATGCTAATGCCAGAGCCCGAGGATGGCCCCCTGCAAGGTGAACAGCGCGATCTCGTGCCCGAGGTTGATGGCCTGCAGCTTCACGGAACGCTGTTCCCACATGCTGCCATTGAGCATGCGCATCCCGACGATAAATACGCCAACGAACAGGCCGAGCTCCGCGCCCTTGAGCCAGTTTTCCGAGCCGTGCGCCTTGATCAACGCCGCGAGCCCGAAGGTGCCCAGCAAAGTGTAGGCAAACCCGATGGCAAAAAATTTCGCCATGCCCTTCTCGGCCGCAGCCTTCATGGATTCCTCCGTGATTTTCATCTCGGCCATCCAGGTCTTGCCGCACAACACGGAATACCACAGCCAGCCGAGAAGGAAACCGACGGCGGCGGTCACGACGACCGCGAGATAATTCAGGTTCATGATTGTGTGCAGCATTGGAGTAATGGGGTTGAGTGCTGGCGGGCAATTTGCCGCAATCCGGGGCCGGTTCAATCCCGCAATCGTCCGCCATGCCCTCCTGCACGCTCACGCTAAAGATCATCCCCAACGCCCCGCGCGACGAGATCGCCGGCTGGCTCGGTGATGCGCTCAAGGTCCGGGTCCACGCGCCGGCGCTCGAGGGTCGCGCCAACGACGCGCTGCTCGGATTCCTCGCGACCCGGCTCGGCGTGCCCCGCCGGGCGATCACCCTTGTCCGCGGCGACAAATCCCGGCATAAGGTGGTGCGCATCGACGGCCTCACGCTGTCCGAGGCCAGGGCCCGCCTCGCCCCGCCCGCTGTCACATGACACACCCCGTCATTGCTTCACCCGCGCCCGGACGGTGAACTTGCCCCTTGTCCCCGCATGTCCGTCTTCAAACCCATTCCGCTCGGCCAGCGTATTCCCGGCAGCCCGCACTCCGTCGCGTGCAGCCTGCCGACGCTGGGTGACATCATCGGTTACGAAGAAGGCCGGCCCGAGACCACACGGCACATCGCCTCGGGTTACCCGCGCTTCGTGGTGCACTCGCACGCGAAGCAGCTCTGCGAATATCTCGGCCGCCGGCCCGAGCTCGCCGGCCGCTCCCTCTGGCTGGTGACCTCCCCCGTCATGGCTGGCGCGCTCGCCGATCACCTCGGCCGCGCCGGCCCGGCCCACGCCTTCCCTTTCTCCGCCGAGGATATCGACGGCGTCGCGCACACCGACACCCCGGCGTTGAACATTCGCGGAAAACTTTTCCTCCAGCATCTCGGTGGCTTCCTGTCCACCCGCGCGGCGGAGGATCATCTTGTGCGGCTCGGGGTCCGGCCCGCCGCCGTGCCGGAGAAGCTTTTTCCGGGTGATGCGACAGCGGAAATCAAGCGCGTGCTGCGCCGCGCCTACGCCGGGGCCCGCGACGCCGACATCCTGCTCGCGCCGAGCGGCATGAATGCCCTGCACGCCGCCTTCCGCGCCATCAGCACGCTGCAAGCGCCACGCGGCCGCACCGCCTGGGTCCAGCTCGGCTGGCTTTACCTCGACAGCATCGCGTTGCTGAAAAAATTCACGCCCGACCCCGCCCGCGATTACCTGCGGCACGGCGACGTTACCGATCTGGCTGGACTCGAGCGGCTTTTCGCCGAGCACGGCTCGCGCATCGCCGGTGTGGTCATCGAGGCCCCGACCAATCCCCTCATCCAGACCCCCGATGTCGCCGCCGTGGTCGCGCTCGCCCGCCGCCACAGGGCGCGACTCATCCTCGATCCCGCCATCAGCTCGCCGTTCAACGTCGACCTGCTGCCCCACGCCGACCTCGTCGCGCAAAGCCTCACCAAATACACCGCCAATGAGGGCGACGTCATCGCGGGCGCCGTGGTCGTCAATTCCACCCGGTCTGACGCGGACGAACTCCGCCGTCTCGTGGCCGGCTTTCTCGAGCCGGTGCATCCGCGCGACCTGGCCCGGCTCGCCGCCCAAATCGGTGCGACCGAGGAATTCGTCGCGCACATCAACGCCAGCACGCTGCAGGTCGCCGCGTTTCTCGAGAAACATCCCGCCGTCAGCCGGGTCTGGTGGGCGCTGCAACCCGCCACGCGCGCCAATTACCTCAAGATCGCGCGCGCACCGGAATCCGTCGGCAGCATGATTTCATTCACGCTGCGCACCCCGTTCGAAAAATTCTACGACCGCGTGCGCCTGCCCAAGGGTCCGAGCTTCGGCATGCGGACGACGCTGCTCTCGCCGTTCATCTACCTCGCCCACTACGACCTCATCAATTCGGCGGCCGGCCGCGCCGAGCTCGCCGCGCACGGACTCGACCCCGGCCTGCTCCGCCTCTCCGTCGGCACCGAGCCCGTGAACGACATTATCGCCACCCTCGCCGAGGCTCTTGCCTGAAACGGCGGCAAATGGGCAATGTCAACTAATAGTATACTTAAGCTGATGCGCTCTTTTGCTCAAAAGCTCCGCGCCTAAGTATACTATTAGTTGACATCGCCCCGCTGCAAGCCAGTCAACCCGGCCGGGTCTTGTGGTGGAACCGCCAGCCGAGAAAGACGGCGGCGAAGGCCAAGCCCGACGCCAGTCCGGTCCATACGCCCACCGGCCCGAGCGGGGTATGAAACGCCAGCCAGTAGCCCAGCGGCAGCGCGATGACCCAGTAGGCGATGAACGTGATGACGGTCGGCACCTTCACGTCGCCCAGTCCGCGCAACGCGCCGGCGCTGATCACCTGCCCGCCGTCGAAGAGCTGGAAGACCGCGGCCACGATCAGCAATTGCGCGGCCAGCGCAGCCACATCCGCCGCCGGCGTAAAGCCGGCGGTGATGCCCCGCCCCGCCAGCGCAAACACCAGCGCACAGCCGACCATGAAGGCGAGCCCGGTCGCGAGCGCGCCAAAGCCGATGGCCCGCAGCGCCTCGCGCCGGCCGGCGCCCAGCGCCTTGCTGATCCGCAGGCTCACGGCCAGCGACAGCCCCAGCGGAACCATGAAGGTGAGCGACGCGCATCCGATGGCGATCTGGTGCGCCGCCAACGGCAGCGTGCCCAGCCAGCCCATCATCAGCGCCGAGGCCGCAAACGCCCCCGCCTCGAACAGCAGCATGCCGCCCGCCGGCCCGCCCAGCCGCAGCAGAGCAACGAACCGCGTCCGCTCCCAGCCCGCCCACGGCGCCGCCCGCACCGCGGCAAAATGCGGGGAACTTCTCAGCAACCACGCGATGGCCGCCACCGCCGCCAGCCGCGCCAGCAGCGTGGCCCAGCCCGCGCCCACCAGGCCGAGGGCCGGGAACCCGAGGTGGCCGAACACGAGCACCCAGTTGAGAAAAATATTCAGCACCACGTCCGCCAAAATGATGCCCATCGGCACCCACGGCCGGCCGAGCGACTCGGCAAACTGGCGCTGCACCTGGAAAACCAGTGCGGGCACGAACGACGTCGCAATCAGCAGGAAAAACGGCCGCACGATCGCCACCACCTCCGCCGGCTGGCCGAAGCGGTGCAGTTGCGTGGACAGCAGCGCCATCAAGGCCAGCGCCCCCAGCCCCACGACGAGCGCCAGCGCCCGCCCGTGCCGCAGCCACGCCGCGCAACCCGCCTCGTCGCCCGCGCCGTGGTCGCGCGCCGCGAACACCCCGGCGCCCAGCAGCAGCCCGATGCCCACCACATAAAAGATGCCGAACACGCCGTTGGTGAACGCCGCCGCTGCCAGCGGCACCGTCCCCACGCGACCGATGAAGGCGCTGTCCGTGAGCCCGATCAGCATCTGGCTGACCTGCCCGACGACGATCGGGAAGGCCAGGGCGAGCGTCGGGCGCAGTTCGCGGAGCAGGTCGGATGATTTAACCACGGGGCCCCAGAGGTCTCAGAGAATTGTTTTCGTTTGAAGCCTATTCGTCGGCCGTGTCCCCTGTGCCCCTGTGGTAAATCATATTCTGCCATGACTCCCCTGGCCCTCGGCATCGTCCTGATCGCCGCGTTCACGCATGCGACGTGGAACTACGCGGCGAAGCGTTCGGGCGGCGGCCTGCCTTTCGTCTGGCTGACCGGGCTCCTGTCGTTCGCCTTTTACGTGCCGGCCGTGACTTGTTACTGGCTGTGGCGGCAGCCCGTGCTGCCGTCCGCTGCCCTGTTCCTGTTTGTCGGCAGCGGTCTCATCAAAACCGCCTACGCGCTGCTGCTCCAGCGCGGCTACCGGCACGGCGACTTCTCCCTCGTCTATCCGCTGGCGCGCGGCACCGGCCCGCTCCTCTCGACGCTCGCCGCCATGGCCCTTTTCGGCGAACGCCCGACCCCGCTGGCGCTGGCCGGCGGGGCCATCATCGTCACCTGCATCTTCTACCTCACAGGCGGGCCCCGGCTGCTGCACGCCGACCGCGCGCACCTGCGCCGCGGCTTGCTTTACGGCTTCACCTGCGGCTGCTGCATCGCCGCCTACACCGTGTGGGACCAGCGCGCCGTCTCGCAGCTGCATCTGCCGCCCGTGCTCTACGATTGCGGCACACAGGTGGTGATGTGCGGCGTGCTCACGCCGTTTGCCTGGCGGCGCCGCGCCGAGGCCGCGTCAGCCTGGCGGGAGCATCGCGGAAAAGTGTTCACCGTGGCCCTGCTCGGCCCGATCGGTTACGTGCTGATCCTCACCGCCATGAGTTTCACGCCCGTCAGCTATATCGCCCCGGCCCGCGAGATCAGCATCCTGCTCGGGACCTTCTTCGGCGCAAAATTGCTCAAAGAAGCCGATGCGCCGCGCCGGCTCTTGGCCGCGGGCGGCATGGTGCTCGGCGTGATTGCGCTGGCCCTGGGTTGAGCCGCGGATAATTTGTTCCCGTGCGCCGCTCCAAGGAAATCATGATTTTGTTCGTGTTGCTGGTCGGCGCCATGGGCTTCGTGCTGTGGTATGTGATCGACCGCCGGGCCAGGATGCAGGCCCCGCCCCCGGTGGCGGCCAGGCCCGTCACTCCCGCGCCGCCAAAACGACCGGCCGGGACGCCCACGACCCCGCCGAAACCCTGACGACTCACACCTAGCGCGGTGCGCGCACGGCGACGGTGTAGAGGCGCGCGCGATTGTTCAGCGAGACAAAGCGCACGGCCTCCGTGGCGTCCTCGTCGAGCTGGAGCACCTGCCACGCGGTCTCGTCGCCGGTGGCGAAACCGTTGGCATCCTTGAACACGCAGCGCACCTGGACCTCGCGGCGGCCGCTCGCGCGGTTCATCACATTGGCCACCACCTCCAGCCGGCCGTCGCGGCCGGTGTGCTCCTGAAGGCCGGTGCAGACGATCGCGGATTGCGTGGCAGGATCCAGGGGGGCGAATTTCCCGGTGTTCTCGATGGAATACTTGGCGGTTTCCTGCAGCTGAAAGGAGCCCGGCACAGCCGAGCACCCCGCGAGCAACAGGGCGGCAAGGATGGGCGGGCAGATCTTCATGGTGGGTCAAATGCTGGGACAGCATCCGGCGGCGAAGTTCGGGTGTCACGGCGGCTTTTGCCAATAAATGTGGGGGTCGGATATATCCGGCGCGTGCGCGGGAGACCCGGGCGGCGAAAGTTGTTCCATTTTTTTACACGGAAATTTCCCGAATTTATCTCCCCCGAAGAAACTCTGGCTGCAAACGATTAGTCTGAGAGGCCGAACCCTCAACCAAAGGAGATTTAGCCATGAAAAACATTAAGCGAAATGTCGCGCTCGTCATTGCCTTCGCCACCCTTGCATCGCTCGGTTCGGCCCAGGTGCTCAACGGCGCGGCGAACGCCGCCGGTCGGGTGAATGCGCCCGCCATGCAGCCCACGCCTCCCCCGCCCCCTCCGCCGACGGTTTCAGCCGGCGCCACGGCTGGTGCCGCTTCCGCGGCCTCCACCGCGATCCGGACACCGGTCATGCCGGCCGCTGCCGGAGTGACCAACAGCGCGCAGGCAGCGGGCAACGCCTCCTCGGCAACGGGGGTAAACGCAAACGCCACCACGCATGGCTCGGCCGAAGGGCAGGCCAACGGTTTGTCCGTGGCCACCGCAGTGCCGAGCCAGGCCTCGGTCACCGTCAACACCGCGGACACCGTGCATACCATCCAGACGTCGGCTTTCGCCGTGCGTGACAGCGTGACGGCCGAGGTGCAGTCCCGCCTTGATGCCTCAGTGCAGCTGGTCGCCGAATTGCGCGTCAGGGCCGAGGCTTCCGGCGAAAAGGCCCGCGATGCCTTTGCCAAGGCCCTCGTTGAGGTGCGGAAGCAGGAAAAGGAGCTCCGCGCCAGCCTGCGAGCCGCCGTCAAGGCGTCGGATGCGGCTGCCTGGGGTGAAACCCAGTCTGCCCTGGCGCACGACTACGGCGCCTACGCCGAGGCTGTAGCCCACGCGGAAGCCGCCGCGCAAAGCTCGGCTGATGTCTCCGCCACGCCCAAGTCCTGACCACAAAATGGACCGCGTGCGGCGCCCGCGCCGTGCGCCACGCCACTATCGCCGCGCTTCTGGCTTTTCACCCGGAGCGCGGCGCCAAGCGGCGCCTTCCTTCAACCTCCCCTGCCCCAACCGCCATGAACCTCTTCAAAAACATTCCCTTGCTCGCCCTTCTCACCGGCACCGCCGTGCTCTCTGCGCAATCCACGCCAACCCCGCCGGCCGTGACGACGCTCAGCACCGGCTTCGACTACAGCCGCGGTGACTACGGTTTCACCACCAACACCGAGGTCTTTTCCACTCCACTCAATCTGGGCTACGAAAACCATGCGTGGGCTCTCAGCGCCAACTTTTCCTACCTTAGAATCAAGGGGCCGGCCACCGTGGTCGCCGGATCCGGCACGGCGCGGCCGACTTCCGCGTCCGAGTCGGGATTGGGCGACATCTACCTTGGCGCAACCTACCACTTCGGTCCCGTCGCCGAGCAGACCAACCTCGACGCCACAGCCCGGGTTAAATTGCCCACGGCCGATGAGGCCCGTGGGCTGGGCACCGGGGCGGCCGACTATTACGGAGAGCTTACCCTCAGTCACATTTTCACCAGCGTCACGCCTTTTGCCACGGCCGGCTACCGTGTGCTCGGCGATACCGCGACCTACCAGCTGCGCAACGGCGTCTATGCGTCCGGCGGCGCGCACTTTCGCGTGTCCCCGACCAGCATTGTCACCGCCTTGCTCAACTGGCGGCAGCCGATCGTGCAGGGGAGTGATAGTTCCTTCGATGCCACGGCCATGTTTACCCGTGATTACAACGCCCGCTGGCGGGTGATGGCCTATGCCACGAAGGGTTTCACCAACGCCAGCCCCGATGTCGGCGCCGGGTTCCAGGCAAGCTACCGTTTCTGAGGCCCGGAATCTTCCGCGACGGGCCCGCACGGCCGGCGGCGGCAAAGGGTGATTTACTTTGCCACGGGCGCGATTTCGCCGAGATGGGCCGGGCGGCTGTGCCCGCGCCGGCGTTCCAGCCAGTGGGTGAAACGGTCCATGTAGATGTAGATGACCGGCGTGATGTAGAGCGTCAGCATTTGCGAGACCACGAGCCCGCCCACCACCGCGAGGCCGAGCGGCCGGCGCGAGTCGGCGCCCGAGCCGAGGCCGAGGGCGATGGGCATGGCGCCCGCCAGCGCGGCGAACGTGGTCATCATGATCGGCCGGAAACGGACGAGGCAGGCCTCGACGATGGCCTGCTCGGCGTTGAAGGTGTTGCCTTGCTCGCGTTCCTTCGCGATGGCGAAGTCGATCATCATGATGGCGTTTTTCTTCACGATGCCGATGAGCAGGATGACGCCGACGTAGCCCATGATGTTCAGCTCCTGACGAAACGCCCACAAAGTGAACAGCGCGCCAAAGCTCGCCGCCGGCAGGCCGGAGAGGATCGTCAGCGGGTGGATGAAGTCCTCATAGAGCACGCCGAGCACGATGTAGATCACCACGAGGGCGGCCAGGATCAGCAGGCCCATGCCGGCGAGCGACGAGGCGAAGGCCTGCGCGGAGCCGACGAAATTGTAGCTGATGGTGGCCGGCAGCTCCTGACGCGCGAGTGCCTGGATGGCGGCGGTCGCATCGCCGAGCGAGACGCCGGACTTGAGGTTGAACGAGATGGTCACGGCGGGCAGCTGTCCGAGGTGGTTGACCGTGAGCGGCCCGACATCGCGGCGCAACGTGGCGACGGTGTCGAGCGTGACAAGCTTGCCGCCCTTGCTGCGGAGGTAGATGAGCGAAAGCCCCGAGGCCTCGCGCTGGTATTCCTGCGCCACTTCCATGATGACGAAATACTGGTTGGTCGGCGTGTAGATGGTGGAGACCTGCCGCGAGCCAAACGCGCTGTAGAGCGCGTCCTCGATCTGCTGCGGCGTGATGCCCAGGGCGGCGGCGCGGTCGCGCTGGATGTCCACGCGCAGCTGGGGGCTCGTGATCTGCAGGTCGGAGTTCACGTCGACCAGCTGCGGCAGTTCGCGGAATTTCTGCTCCAGCCCGCCCGCGGCGGCATAGAGCTCCTTGAGGTCGGAGCCGAAGAGGGTGAACTGGTAAAGCGCCTTCGTCAGCTGGCCGCCGATGCGGATGGCCGGCGGAATCTGGGGGAAGGCGCGGATGCCGGGGACCGCGGCGAGTTTCTTGCGCAGATCGCCCATGATCGCTTCGATCGGCGCCCGCTCGCTGCGCGGCTTGAGGCGCATGAACACGCGGCCCTGGTTCGACGTGGCGCTGACCGCGCCGCTGGAACCCATCGAGGACATCATCGCCTCCACGTAGGGCTGCTCCGCCACGATGGCCGCCACCGCCTGCTGGTGCCGCACCATCTCCTCAAAGGAAATATCCTGCGCGGCCTCGGTGAACACCAGCACGAGGCCGGTGTCGTCGGTCGGGATGAAGCCCTGCGGGAGCACCTTCACCAACCCGACCGTGAGCAGGGCCATCACGCCGGCGATGATGAGGACCACCGCCCGGTGCCGCAGGCTGGCGTGCAGCGTGCGCTCGTAGAACCGGTGCATGCCGGCGAACACGCGTTCGCTCCACTCGTAGAGCTTCCCGTGCGGCAGGCCGCCCGCGTGCGCGCTGCCGGTATGCGGCTTGAGGAACCGGCTGCACAGCATCGGCGTGAGCGTGAGCGACACGACGCCCGACACGATGATGGCCGAGGTGATGGTGACGGCGAACTCGTGCAGCAGCCGCCCGAGGATGCCGCCCATGAACATGAGCGGGATGAACACCGCCACGAGCGACAGCGTCATGGACAGGATGGTGAAGCCGATCTCGCGCGAGCCGCGGAAAGCCGCCTCGCGCACCGGCATGCCGCCCTCGATGTGGCGGACGATGTTCTCGAGCATGACGATGGCGTCGTCCACCACGAAGCCGACCGAGAGCGTGAGCGCAAGCAGCGAGAGGTTGTCGAGCGAGTAACCGCAAAAATACATCACCATGAAAGTGCCGAGCAACGCCATCGGGATGGCCACGCTGGGGATCAGCGTGGCGGCCAGCGAGCGGAGGAACACGAAGATCACGAGCACCACGAGAAAGATCGACAGCATGAGCGTGGCCTGGACGTCGTGGACCGAGGCGCGCACGACCTCGGAGGTGTCGCGCAGCATGCTGAACTTCACGGACTCGGGCAGCTGCCGCGAGATGAGCGGCATGAGGGCCTTCACGCGGTTGGCGACCTCGACGGTGTTGACGCCCGGCTGCTTCTGTACGGCGAGTACGAGCGCGCGACGCGGGTCGAGCCGGCCACCGGGGCCGTCGCGCTCGGCGAACCAGGTGGCCACGCGCACATCCTGCACGCTGTCGAGGACCTGCGCGAGCTCGCCGAGGCGCACCGGCGCGCCGTTGCGGTAGGCGACGACGAGGCTGGTGAACTCCGTGGCGTTGGCCAGCTGGCCGCTGGCGAGGATCTGCACCGACTGGCGATAGCCGTCGAGCAGGCCGGTGGGCTGGTTGACGTTGTGCGCGCTCAATGCGGTGCGGACCTCGTCGAGCGTGATGCCGCGGCTCGCGAGCAGGCGCGGATCGAGCCGGACGCGCAGCGCGTATTTCTGCGCACCGAAGACCTGGACCTGCGACACGCCGTCCACGGTCGAGATGCGCTGCGCCATGGTGGTCTCGGCGTATTCGTCGACGGCGGACAGCGGCAGCGTCGGCGAGCTGACGGCCAGATACATGATGGGCTGGTCGGCGGGATTGGTTTTGCGCAGCGAGGGCGGCGACGGCATGTCGGTCGGCAGCCGCCGCTGCACGGCGGCGATGGCGGCCTGCACGTCCTGCGCTGCGGCGTCGATGTTGCGCTCCAGCGTGAACTGCAGCGTGATCTGCGTCGTACCGGTGCTGCTGGTGGACGTCATCGAGTCGATGCCGGCGATGGTGGAGAACTGCTGCTCGAGCACGGTCGCGACGGCGCTGGCCATCGTCTCGGGCGTGGCACCGGGCAGCGAGGCGCTCACCAGGATGGTGGGAAAGTCGACGTTGGGCAGGTCGCTGACCGGCAGGAGCCGGTAGGCCATCGCGCCGAAGATGCAGAGCGCCGCGGTCAGCAGCGTGGTCATCACCGGGCGGCGGATGCAGAT
Organism: Lacunisphaera sp.; assembly: GCA_035260745.1. GTDB lineage: Bacteria > Verrucomicrobiota > Verrucomicrobiia > Opitutales > Opitutaceae > Lacunisphaera. The sequence continues at coordinate 17,710 of DATFUQ010000057.1, forward strand.
TTCGGGCAGGTTCATGGCGGGATCCTCAGGATTTTTTCGGCGCGGCGGCGGTCGCGGCCCCGGACGGGGCGTGCGCCTCGGCCTTCATGTCGGGCAGCAGGCGGATCTGGCCGTCGGTGATGACTGTCTCGCCGGCCTTGATGCCGTCGGCGAGCAGCGTGCTGTCGCCGGCGGTGCGCGCGACCTTGACGGGGCGCAGCTCGACCGTCTGGTCGGGCTTCAACACGTAGACCGTCGCGCCGTTCTGGCTGTTCTGCACCGCCGTCGAGGGCACGACGATGGCGTCGCGATCGATCCCGACCTGCGTGACGACGTAGACGAAACGGCCGGGCCAGAGCGCCTGGTCCTCGTTGGGGAAGACCGCCTTCAGCGTGATCATGCCGGTGGTGAGATCGACGGTGTTGTCGATGAACTCGAGTCGGCCGTTCTCGCGCTTGATGCCACTGGCGCGGTCCGTGACGACCACAGTGGCGGTGCCCGCGATGAAGGCCGCTCGAATTTCATCGAGCGACCGCTCGGGCACGGCGTAGGCCACCGCGACCGGCGCGAGCTGGTTGATGGTGACCACGGTGAAGCTGTTGTCGTTGGCCTTCACGAGCGCCCCCTCGTGCAGCATGAGCTGACCGGTGCGACCGGCGATGGGCGCGCGAATCTCGGTGTAGCCGAGCTGCAACTCGGCGTTGGCCACGGCGGCTTCCTTGGCCTGCGCCGCCGCGCGCGTGGTCTCGGCCCGGGTGGTCAGCTGGGCGTATTGCTCCTTGGAGATGGCGTCCTGCTGGTCGAGCCGTGTGTAGCGGTCGGCGTCGGCCTGGGCCCGCACCGCCTCGGCCTGGGCGTTGACCAGGTCGGCCCGCGCGATGCGGAGGCTGTTCCCAAAGGGCCGGCGGTCGAGCGTAACGAGCAAATCGCCCGCCTTCACGTCGTCGCCCTCGCGGAAGTGCACCTGGGCGATGATGCCATCGACCTGGGACTTGATGGCGACGGTGCGCAACGCCTGCACCGCGCCAATGGACTCGATCCGGCGCGGCACGTCCTGTTGCACCGCGACGGCCACCTGCACCGGGACGGCGGGAGCGGCGGCGGTCCTGTTGTCGGCCGAGCGGCTGCAGCCGGCGGCCAGCGCCAGCACAGCCAGAAGGGAAAGGCGGGGAACGAAGCGTGGGTTCATGGAAATTTTCAACGGGGCTTGGGGTCGAGTCGCAGCAGGTTGGTCTTGATCAAGGAGAGATCCGCCAGCAGCGCCGAGCGCCGGGGCGCCGGGATGCCGTGCAGATAGTCCTTGCGCAACCGGGCGGCCCGCTCATCCAGCCGGGTGATGATGCGCTCCGCCCGGGCCGTCAGCTCCAGGTGATAGGCGCGGGCATCATCGGCATGGTCGCTGCGCTGGATCCAGCCCCGCTGCTCCAGCCGGTCGGCCTGGCGGCTGATGGTTATTTTTTCCATCTGGAGGAGCTCGGCCAGTTCGCTCTGCGTGCAGCCGGGCTGCCGGGCCAGGTAATAGAGAAAGAGCCACTGCGCCCGCGTCAGACCCAGGTCGCGCACGCGCCGGTCAAACTCCTTCCGCACCAGCCGGCTGATGTCGGCCATTAAAAAGCCGAGGCTGCGCTCAAGGTTGGGCCGGGAGGGGGACATGGGGCGGAACCATCATTAGTAAGCTAGCTTACTTTTCTTGGCAAGCATCCGTCCGGTAAAAATCCCCGCAACCGGCCAACGCGGATTATTCGCGGCTTGGCGCGGACTGGAGGCTGTTTTACACCTCCCTTCGTCCCATGCCCTACGTCCTTGCCCTCGACCAAGGCACCACTTCCTCCCGCGCCATCGTCTTTGACCGGCGCGGGCGGGCGATTTCCACCACGCAGCAGGAATTCGCCCAGCACTACCCGCGTCCAGGCTGGGTCGAACACGATCCGCGCGACCTGTGGGAAACCACGCGCCGCACCGCGCTCGCCGCCGTGGCCGGGGCCAGCCTGACCGGGAAAAACATCGCGGCCATCGGCCTCACCAACCAGCGCGAGACCACCCTGCTCTGGGACCGCCGCACCGGCCGGCCGCTGCACCGCGCCATCGTGTGGCAGGACCGCCGCACGGCGGACCTATGCGCAAAACTCAAGCGCGCCGCTCTTGAGCCGTTTTTCCGGCGCAAAACCGGGCTGCTGCTCGATCCGTATTTTTCCGGCACCAAGCTTCGCTGGCTGCTCGATCACGTGTCCGGCGCCCGCCGGCGCGCCGAGCGGGGCGAACTCGCCTTCGGCACGGTGGACACCTGGCTGCTCTGGCAGCTGACCAACGGCCGCGTCCACGCCACCGATGTCTCCAACGCCTCGCGCACGCTGCTGCTCAATCTCCGCACTGGTGACTGGGACGACGCGTTGCTGAAAATCCTTCGCATCCCGCGTGCCATCCTGCCGGCGGTCCGCAGCAGCAGCGAAATTTACGGCGAGGTGTCCGCCCTGCCCGCGTTGCGCGGCGTGCCCATCAGCGGGATCGCCGGCGACCAGCAGGCCGCGCTCTTCGGCCAGGCTTGCTGGTCGCCCGGCATGGCGAAGAACACCTACGGCACCGGCTGCTTTTTGCTCATGCACACCGGGCCCAAGCCCGTTGTTTCCAAGAACCAACTGCTCACCACCATCGCGTGGAAGCTTGATGGCCGGCTCGAATACGCGCTCGAGGGCTCTGTGTTCATCGGCGGCGCCGTGGTGCAATGGCTGCGCGACGGGCTCGGTCTTATCGCGAAGAGCGTGGACGTGGAGAAACTTGCCGCGCGGGTGAAGGACAACGGCGGCGTTTACCTCGTGCCCGCGTTCACCGGCTTGGGCGCGCCGCACTGGGATGCCGGCGCGCGCGGCGCGATCGTCGGGCTCACCCGTGGCAGCAACGCCGGACACTTCGCCCGCGCCGCGCTGGAAAGCATCGCCTACCAGAGCGCCGACCTGCTCAGCGCCATGGAGGCCGATGCCGGCCGGAAATTGCGCGAACTGCGGGTGGACGGCGGCGCGGTGGGGAACAACGCGCTCATGCAATTCCAAGCCGATCTGCTCCGCGTGCCGGTGGTCCGCCCGCGCACCACCGAGACGACCGCGCTCGGCGCGGCCTATCTCGCGGGGCTCGCGGTCGGCTTCTGGAAAAACCGCGACGAGATCGCGCGGCTCTGGTCGGCCGACCGCACCTTCCGTGCCCGAGCCCCGATCGCCGCCACCCGCCGGTTGCTCGCCGCGTGGCACCGGGCTGTTATGCGAACCAAGGAGTAACGCCCAAACGCGAACTGAGCTTCGCGACCAAACCGGCTATTGAATTACAGGTAGATATGAACAGCCCGTTGGCGACCCGGCGTGGTTACAGGCTAAAGCCCCGGTTAACCACCTTATTTTTTACAAGCGGAGCACGGGGCGGGCTTGCAGCCGGGCCGGGGCCCGGGCAATTGTATCCACCCACACCTTTGCCCGCCGTATGAAAATCTACCGCCCGCTTGTTGTTCTCCTGCTCGCGTTCATCTGCGGCCTCACCGTCTCCGCCCAGGATAGCAGCGAGCTCACCTCGCTCCGGGCCAAGGCGGTGAAAGGCAACGGCATTGCCCAATACAATCTTGGGCTGGCCTACGCGGAGGGCCACGGCGTCGCCGCCGATCCCATTGAGGCTTTCGTGTGGCTCTCGCTCGCGCGGGAAAATGGCGCCCGCGGACGGGCTCTCGACAACCTCGTCGGCTCGCTCGACAAGGCCGCGTATGCAACCGCCCAGAAGCGGCTGGCCGAGCGCAAGGCCGAGCTCGGCCACAGGCCATCCACCGTTACCAGCACTCCGGCCCCGGCGACCGGGGAGACTCCGGCGGCGCCCGACACGAAGCCTGCCGCCGCGGCCGTGCCCACCCCGGTTCAGCCCGCGCCACTGTCCGAGGATCCCGCCCTCAACCGCCTGCGCACCGAGCGCGAAACTCTTTCCGCCCAAGTCGCCGACCTCACCGGCACGGTGAGTGCGCTGCGCGCCGAGCGCGAGCGCCTGGTCAAGCTGTCCGCCGACCGCGAAAAAGCGGACCGGGAAGCCGCCGAGGCCGTGAAGGCCGAACTGGAACGCACCAAGCAATCCCTCGCCGCGCTGCAACAGGCGCCCAAGCCCGCGGCCGACACGACGGCGCTCGATCAAAGAATCCGCGAGTTGCAGGCGGTCCGCGCCGAACTCGAGGCCTCGCGCAATTTTGGCAGCCAGGTCGAAAGCTCCCTCAACAAGGTCACCGACCAGAAGACCGCCCTCGAGACCCAGCTCGCCGCGGCGGCCACGGAAGCGAGTCGCGCCAGGCAGGAAGCAACCGCACTCGCCCAGGCGAAGGATGAGGCCCAGAAAAAACTCAGCGCCATCGCGGCCGAGCACACCGCGCTCCAGTCCGAGGTCAGCCAGCTTCGCCAGCGGCCCGCCGCGCCGGCCTATCCGGATCTTTCGGCCAAGGTCGGTGAACTGGAAGCCAAACTCGCGACGGCGGAAAAGTCCGCCGCCGCCAAACCCGTCGCCCCCGCTTACCCCGACCTCTCCGGCCGCGTGCGCGAACTCGAGTCGAGTCTGGCCGACACGCAGCGCCAGCTCGCGGCCAAACCGGCGGCCACCGAGCAGAAGACCCGCGGGTTGCAGGCGGCCCTCGCCGAACTCGAGACCGCGCGCAATTTTGGCACCCAGGTCGAAAGCACTCTGAACAAGGTGACCAGCCAGAAGACCGCCCTCGAGACCCAGCTCGCCGCCTCGGTCACGGAAGCGACCGCACTCGCCCAGGCGAAGAATGAGGCCCAGAAAAAACTCGGCGCCATCACGGCCGAGCACACCGCGCTTCAGTCCGAGGTTGCCCAGCTTCGCCAGCGACCCGCTGCGCCCGCTTATCCCGACCTCTCCGGCCGCGTGCAGGAACTCGAGTCGAGTCTGGCCGACACGCAGCGCCAGCTCGCGGCCAAACCGGCGGCACCAAAATACCCCGACCTCAGCGGCCGGGTGCATGAGCTTGAGTCCAGTCTGGCTGACGCCCAGCACCAGCTGGCCGCCAAGCCAGCCGCCCCCGCTTATCCTGATTTGCGCACCAATGTTGCCGCGCTCGAAACCCAGTTGACGACGGCGCAGCAGGCCCTCGCGGCCAAGAGCAAGCCGGCCACCCCGGCTTATCCTGACCTCTCCAGCCGCGTGACGGAACTTGAGAAGCAACTCACGGCTGTTTCCACCGGGGCCAGCCAGGCGAAACAGGCCGCCCAAGCCGAGGCTCAGCTCCTCGGCCAGAAACTCACACAGGCCGAAGTCGCCAGGCAGCAGACGCAGGAATCCTACACCGCTTTGCAAGCCGAGGCGGGCAAGCTCCGCGCCCGGCCGGCCACTCCGGCCTATCCCGATCTCTCCGGACGCGTCGCCGAACTGGAGACGGCGCTTGCCGTCGCCCGCAAGCCTGTCGCCCCGGCCTACCCCGATCTCAGCGACCGCGTCCGTGAGCAGGAGCGTCAGACCGAGGCTCTGCGCGCCACTGTCGCGGCCTCCGCGCAGGAACTGGCCGACACCCGCGGGAAACTCGCGGCCATGTCCGCCGGCTTGTCTACGGCCGCTTCCGCCCAAGCGGACGCCAAGGCGCAAGCGGCCGCGCTTACCAAGGCCCGGGATGAGGCGCAGCAGCAACTCAACGCCATCATGGCCGAGCACACCGCGCTCCAGTCCGAGGTCGCCCAGCTCCGGCAGCGGCCCGCCGCACCCGCTTACCCCGATCTCTCCGGACGCGTTGCTGAGCTCGAGACCGCGCTCGCGGCTGCCCGCAAACTTGCCATGGCCGCCACCCCCGACCTTTCCGGCAAAGTCAGCGAATTGGAGCAGGCGCTGGCTGACACCAACCGTCAGTTGATCGCCGCGCAAAATGCCGCCGCGGCCAAGCCGGCCGCGCCCGGTTATCCTGATCTCTCCGGCAAGGTGAGCGAACTCGAGGCCGCGCTCGCCACCGCCACGCAGAAAGCGGGCGCGACTGAGCAGGCGCGGGCCGAGGTCGCGAAACAGTTTGACGATTTCAAGAGCTCCACGATCACCGCCCAGCGTGAGCGCACCACCATGCTGGCCCAGGTCAAGATGCTTGAGTCCGACAAGGCCGCCCTCCGCCGCCAGGCTGAAGCCGCCACGGCCGAGACCGGGCAATTGCGGTCTCAAGTGGCCGCGTTGAAAATGCAGCAAGTAGCCATCAAGCCCGCGGCCCCGGCCTACCCCGATCTTTCCGGCAAGGTCGGCGCGCTGGAGGCCCAAGTGGGCAATCTCACGGCCGCGCTCGCAGCCAAGCCCGCGGCACCTGCTTATCCCGACCTTTCCGGTCGCGTGAGCGAACTCGAGGGCCAGCTGGCCCAGGCGCGCCAGCCTGCCGCGCCCAAATATCCCGACCTTTCCGGCCGCGTGCGTGAACTTGAGTCCAGTCTGGCTGACGCTCAGCACCAGCTCGCCGCCAAGCCCGCCGACCCCAAGTATCCCGATCTCAGCGGCCGGGTGCGCGAACTTGAGGCGCAAGTTTCCTCCGACAAGTCCGCTGTCGCTTCGGCAAATGAAGAGGCTGTTCGCGCCAAGCAGGAAGCGGCGACCCTCGCGCAGGCGAAAGCGGCCGCCCAAACCCAGGCCGCCGATCTCACCACCGAGCGTGACCGCGCGCGGAGCGCCCAGACTGAATTGCGCGACACCATCGCCAGGCTCACGGAGGAAAAGGCCCAGCTGGCCGCCGCCAGCAAGGCCGCCCCCGCTTATCCGGACTTGCACGACCAGGTCGCCACTCTCGAGTCCAATCTGGCCGCCTCGCAAAAGGCCCTCGCGGCCAAGCCCGCGGCCCCGACTTATCCCGACCTCTCCAACCGGGTTGGGGAACTGGAGGCGGCCCTCGCCGCCAGCGGCCGGCAAGGTGCGGCCGAGTTGAGCACGGCGACCGAACAAATTGCCCAGCTCAAGTCCGCCCTCGAGGCCAAGCCCGCCGCGCCTGGCTATCCCGATCTTTCCGGCCGCGTAACCGAACTGGAAGCAGCGCTGGTGGCCGCGAAGAACGCCGCGCCGGCTTATCCAGATCTTTCGGCCAAGGTCAGTGAACTGGAAACCAAACTCACGATCGCCGAAAAGTCCGCCGCCGCTAAACCGGCCGCTCCCGCTTATCCCGACCTCTCCAGCCGCGTGGCTGATCTCACCGGCGAAGTCGCCCAGCTGCGCGCGGACCGCGAACGCATGCAGAAATTGCTCGCCGACGCCGGCCGCAATTTGGGTGAGGCCACCGCCGCGACCCGTGGCCGCCCGGTCGCTCCGCCGGGTTATCTCGACCGCGTGCATGAACTTGAGACCGCCCTTGCTCAAGCCAAGGAAGCCGCCAAACCCGCCGCTCCCGCCTTCCCGGATCTCTCCGGTCGCGTCCGTGAGCTGGAAGCCGCCGTGGCCGACTCCGCCCGCCAGTTGATCGCCGCCGAGGCCGCCCAGACCGGACTGAAGCAGCAACTGGCCGGGACCAACACCGCGTTGCAGAACGCCGCCAAGGGCGGCGATGACAGCGCGAAGCTAGGGCGCGAGCGCGACGAATTGTCCGGCCGCGTGACCGACCTCGCCAGCGAAGTCGCCCAGGTGCGCGCCGACCGGGAACGCATGCAGAAGATGCTGGCCGACACCGGCCGCCAGTTGCGCGACAACACCGCGGATGCCGCCCGCATTAAGGATCTCGAGACCCAACAGGCCGGGCTCCGAGGCAGCTTGGCGGCGGCCCAGGCCCAGGCGAATGAACTGAAGAGCGCCCTCGCCGCCCGGAACGGGGCACCCGCTTATCCCGATCTCTCCGGCAAGGTCAGCGAACTGGAATCGAAGCTGGCTGCGGCGGAAAATGCGGCAGCCACCAAACCGGCTGCTCCGGCCTACCCCGACCTTTCCGGCCGGGTGCACGAACTCGAGGCGCAAGTGGCGGCGGCCCCCCGCGGCCGCGCGCCGGCTTATCCTGATCTTTCCGGTCGCGTGAACGAGCTCGAGGCCGCGCTGGCGGAGGCAAGACAGCGGCCCGCCGTCGCGTCCACCTCCTCCGCCCCGGCCGCCGGCGGGGACAGTTCCGAACTCCAGAAGAAACTGGCGGACACCGAGGACCGGCTGGCCACTTCACTGCGCGGGTACGCGATGGTGGAAAAGGAGCGGGACGAACTCACCGCCCGCGCCGGCAAGGCCACCGAGACCGGGACGGCGGAGAAGAACGCGCTCGCTGCGCAAGTGGCCACGCTTTCCGGCGAGGTCGCGCAATTGCGGGCCAGCGCCCAAAACAACACCGGCAGCACGCAGACCGAGATCGCCCGCCTCAACGAGGCCCTCACCGCGCTGCAACGCTCGACGGCGCAGAATTCCGCGGATCTCGCCGCCACCCGCGCGCTGGCCCAGCAGTTGCAGGGCGCCAACGCCGTGCTGGCCGGGGAAAATTACCAGCTCAAGACGATGCTCTCCCGGACGGTCAATCCGCCGGGCGCGGTGGCCACCGCGCCCACGGCGGTCCCGGCGTCCCGCACCCACGTGGTCGCGAGCGGGGATTCGCTCTCGCGCCTCAGCCAGCGCTACTACGGCACGGCCAATCGCTGGCAGGAAATCTACAACGCCAACTCGGACCGTATCGCCGCCAACGGCCTCCTGCGCATCGGCACCGAGTTGCGGATCCCGTGATGCGGCCGACCGGACCTGACTCAGGCTTGTGCGTGGCGCGCGCGGGAAGGACCTGATGTCAACTAATAGTATACTAAGTCTCGCGCCACTTTCCGGGGGTCTGCCCGTGGTTTAAGTATACTATTAGTTGACATCAGCTGGCGGGGCGCGCCGGTTCAAAATACGGCGAGGATCACCGCCAGCGAGGCGAGTGAGGTGAGCACGCTCAGCACGATCGTGCCCGCCGCGAGCGTCTCGTCGCCCTTCATCTCCAGCGCCATGGTGTAGGAGACGATGGCGGTGGGGCACGCCATGAGAATCAGCACCAGCTTCAGCTCCAGGGCGCCCAGCCCCAGCGCACGCCCGACCAGCCAGCCGAGCACGGGTGACACGGCCGTTTTCAGGAGCGCCGAAGCCAGCGGCTGGCGCCTGTTGGCCCCGAGGTTCACGGTCACCAGCGAGCCGCCGACCCCGAGCAGGCCGAGTGGCAGCGCCATTTCCCCGAGGGCGGTGAGTGTCTTGTCCACCGCGCCCGGCAGCGTCCATCCCATCAGGGCAAAGGCCATGCCGGCAAATGTTGCCAGCAACGGCGGGGTGATCGCCAGCTGCCGGAGGAATGGGCGGACCATGCGCCAGCTCAGGGTGTGCTGGCTGAGCAGCAGCACGATGACGGCCGCGGTGTTGTAGAAAACCATCATCGGCGCGACCGTCAGGAGTGCCGCCGTGCGCACGGACACGCCCCACGCCAGCGGGGAGTCCGGCAGCGAATAGATGATTGGAAGGCCGACAAACGCCAGGTTGCCACGAAAGCCGCCCTGCACGAACGTTCCCGCCGCCGCGCCCGGCACCCGCAGCAGCCATCCCGTCAGATAGCCCGCAGCCATCAGCAGGCCGGTTGCCACCAGCATCACCGTGAACATTTTTCCCGCGCCGCCAGACTGATGGAAAGAGGCAACCAGCTGGGAAAACAACAGTGCCGGCAGGCCCAGCCAATAGGTCACACGGTTGGCCTCCTTCAAAAAATCCGGCGAGACGAACCTCGTCCACTGCAGCACGGCGCCGAGCCCGATCAGCAGGAAGACGGGCGCGAGGATGTTGAGGATTTGCATCGCCGGACCAGCCTTGCCCGCGGCCCGCAGCGGGTCTAGCCAGATTTAGCATCGCCTCGGGCGGCCAAAACTGTTCCCGAATCCAGCCACACATGTCCAACCACTCCCTCGCTTTCATCGGCACCGGCGTCATGGGCCGCAGCATGGCCGGCCACCTGCTCAAGGCCGGCCACACCCTGCATGTTTTCAACCGCACCAGGGCCCGCGCGCAGGCGCTGCTCGACGCCGGCGCGCACTGGCACGACACTGCCGGCGCGGCGGCGGCGCAGGCGGATTTTGTTTTCACCATCGTGGGCTTTCCCACCGATGTGGAGGAAACCTACTTCGGCCCGCATGGCGTGCTGGCGCACGCGAAGCGCGGCGCGGTGCTCATCGACATGACCACCTCCAGCCCGCTGCTCGCGCAGCGGATCGCCGAGGCCGCCGAGGCAAAGGATCTGGCCGCGCTGGATGCACCGGTTTCGGGCGGCGATGTTGGCGCGCGGGAGGCGCGGCTGGTCATCATGGTCGGCGGCGGCGAAGCGGCCTTTGCGCGCGCGAAGCCGCTGTTCGAGGTCATGGGCAAGAACGTCGCCCTCCTCGGCGGACCCGGGGCGGGCCAGCATTGCAAGATGGCCAACCAGATTTCCATCGCCTCCATCATGACGTCGTGGTGCGAGGCGCTGACCTACGCGAAGAAGGCCGGGCTCGACCCGGCGCGCGTCATCGAGAGCATCGGCGCCGGCGCGGCCGCCAGCTGGTCGCTCAACAATCTCGCGCCCCGCGCCCTCAGGGGCGACTACGCGCCGGGGTTTTATGTGAAGCACTTTCTGAAAGATATGCGCATCGCCCTCGAATCGGCCGAGGCGATGAAGCTGGAGCTGCCCGGGCTGGTGCAGGCGAAGAAACTTTACGACGAGGTGGCGCGCCGCGGCTGGGAGGATTGCGGCACGCAAGCGCTCTTCCGGCTGTATGCCGGCGAAAAGTGACTTACATAACGATATAGCCGCCGGGTAATTTGTCCCGGACACAAGCCGGTGCTGCCGTGAAGCCCCTGCCCCTTATGAGAAAATATTTTCCCTTTCTCCGCGCCACGACAAGTTCGGTCTCTTCATCCACTGGGGTCTTTACGCCATCCCGGCCGGCCTCGGCGAATGGATCATGAACCGGATGAAGATCCCGGTCATCGAATACGAGCAGCTCGCCAAGCAGTTCAACCCGGTGAAATTCGCCGCCGACTTAAAGGCGGAAATAAACGCAGGGTAAGCCAGGTGGCGTTTTAATGGCTAAACCGCGCGCAGGGTCCGGCCAGGATTCCAGATGCCCTCGACCATGACGGTGTGGGCCTGCGGGGGCAGGCCGCGCTCGTTGCGCTCAAGCATGCTGATGAGCGCGTCCATGCCCGTCGCACCGATGAGCGCGCCGTTCTGCCAGATGCCGCTGCAGGCGTGCTCCGGCGCCGGGCAGGCCAGGGAGGCAAGGCCGATCTCCTGCGGGATGCGCCAGCCGAGGCGTTTCAGGTGCGGCAGAAGTTCGTCCTCCGAGGGCGAGACGAGCACATCCGGCTGCTGCCGCTTGAGCCAAGGCGCCAGCGGGGCGAGGTCCTTCCAGTTTTCCAGCAACAGGGTCTGCACAGGCTTCAAGCCCGGGAGCAGGTGTCGGCCGACGGACAGGCCGCCGTCCCAGCGGCCGAGGAAACGCTCGCGGTGGTGGCGCAAAATCACGAGGCCGGGCCGGCGGTAGCCGAGCTTGTGGCATTCGCGCACGGCCTGCAGGGCGGAGAAGAAATGGTCGTTGCACACCGTGGTGATGGTCAGCTCGGGCAGCGGCACGCCGAGCCGGACCGCGGCGAAGTGTTCCCACTTCAGCGCCGGCGGGGGTGCGCCGTAGGCCAGCGGCCCGAGGATCAGTCCGTGGATGCCGCGGGCGTGGAGCATGCCGCTGAAGCGCTCCGGCGACATGCCGTCCTGGTGCAACCAGAATTCCTGCGTGCGATAGCCGCGCAACGCGGCGCGCTCGATGGCGCCCTCGCGCATGAGCCGCACGGTCCGCGGCGCGGTGTCGCGCCAGGCGGTGGCATTGTCGTAGCCGTTGACCAGCGCGAGCACCGGCATCTCGCGGTGGGCGCGGCCTTGGCGGCGGATGCGCATCAGCGCGGACACATAGGGATTGGGCCGGTAGCCGAGACGGTCGGCCACCGCCTGGATGCGCACGCGCGTGGCGGGCGGGATGCGGGGATTGTTCGCGAGGCACATCGAGACTGTGGCCTGCGTGACGCCGGCCTGCGCCGCAATCGTCTTCATGGTTACAACAACACTCATGGGGTCAGGGGTAATTTAAGGACATAAGCATGAGTGGGCTTTTGCCGTGCGCGGCCAAGCAAATAACGTCCTGCAACCCTGCAGCGCCGGCCGACCCCCCGCCGGCCTGTTCGCGTGATGCTTGGCGCTGTGCGCCGCCGCCGCGCTCGCCCAAACCACCGACAACAAGAAGCCGGGCCGAATGCCCAGCTTCTTTTTTCCTGTCATGTTCGCCGGGGCGGATTGACTCGCCCGGCGTCACCTGCCGAAGATCCGCCCCATGTCCTTGCCTACGCAATTCACGGGCGTCACGGTCCACACCAAGGCCAACGTCTACTTCGACGGCCGCGTCGTCAGCCACACCATCCTCATGCCCGATGGTGCGAAGAAGACCCTCGGGCTGATCTATCCAGGCAGCCATCACTTCGGCACCGGCGCCCCCGAGCGGATGGAAATCACGGCCGGCGCCTGTCGCGTCACCCTCGACGGGCAGACGGCGGTGAAGGATTACTCTGCCGGCAGTTCTTTCGACGTCCCTGGGAAGAGCGGGTTCACCATCGAGGTGAAAACCGGCCTTTGTGAATATATCTGCTCGTTTCTGTAGGTGGCGTGCTCGCACGCCACGTTGCGCGCAAGCGCGCAACCCACATCCATGAAACAGGCTCGCCCGCACCCGGGCTGCCATTATGTTGGGCCTATGCGACTATTGAAGACCGCCACCCTGCTTGCGGTGCTGGCACTCCGCAGCGTGCTATGTGCCGAGGACAGACTGCCGGACGGACTCTATGCTGAATTCACGACCCCGCCCGGGGTGGTCGTTGTCGAGCTGTTCGCCGCCAAGGTCCCGCTGACCGTCACCAGCTTTGTCGGCCTGGCCGAGGGCATGCTCGCGCCCCGGGACGGCAAGCCGTTCTACACCGGCCTGACCTGGTATCGGGTCGTGCCCGGCTTCGTCATCCAGAGCGGCAATCCCGGGCTCAAGGACACCGGTGACGACAGCATCCCCCACAAGTTCACCGACGAATTCGTGCCCGGTCTGCACCATGGGGAAATGGGCGTCCTCTCGATGGCCAACGCGGGGCCCGACACCAACGGCTGCGAGTTTTTCCTGACGCTCGGCGACGACACACGCCTGAACTACCTGCACAGCGTCTTTGGCCGCGTCGTGCGCGGCGGCGAGGCGCTCCCCAAGATCAAGCAGGACGACGCCTTCACGATCAAAATCCTGCGAATCGGCGCGGCCGCGCAGGCCTTCAAGGCCAACCCGGCCACCTTCAGGGCGCTCCAGGAAACGGGCGGCAAATACAACGGCGAGCCCGAGCCCGGCCCCGCATCGCATTTCGACGACGCAGCGAAGGTGCTGCCGACCGAAGTGCCGCGCGCGAAGAATTTCAACTATAAGCTGAACAATTTCCAGCGCGCCACCGGCCAGCGCATCTACGCGCGGGTCTACCCCACCTTCACGCCCACCGAGGCGAAGGAGACGCCGGCGCCGTTCACCCAAAAGCTCGCCCGCTCGCTCGGCCTCTACAAAGACGGTGTGCTCGCCGTCTACTTCGCCGACAAGGACCAGTGGTATCTGTGGGTCGGCGAGGATCTCATGCCCGCCTTCAACCCGGAGAAGCAAAAGACGATGGACGCGAAGAACACGCTCTACGCGGCCGTCAAGGCCAAGGCCGCGGAATACACGGAGCTGGCGCGCAAGACCCGCGGACCGGACAACCCGCTCAAGCCCGCCGACCTCGCCAAGTATTCCGTTGATGCCATGCTCGACCTCCTGATCCTCCGTTTCGAACCCAAACCATGAACTTCCGCCTTCCTTTCCTTCTCGCCATCGTTTGCGCCCTGCCCGGCGCGGCCCGGGCGGCCGACGGCGTGCCCGCGCTGGTGGCGAACAAGCTCGCCGCCGACTATCCGGCTCTTGAAAAATTCTACATCGACCTGCACCTCCATCCCGAGCTGTCGCTCATGGAGGAAAAGACCTCGGCGAAAGTGGCCGCCGAACTCCGCGCCGCCGGCTTCGAGGTCACCGAGAAATTCGGCGGCTACGGCGTGGTCGGCGTGTTGAAGAACAGCGCCGGGCCGACCTTGCTCATCCGCACCGACATGGATGCCCTGCCGGTGCTGGAGGAAACCAGCCTGCCATATGCCAGCAAGGTGCGCGTCACCGACCTGAGCGGCCACGAGGTGCCCGTCATGCATGCCTGCGGCCACGACATCCACATGACGGTGTTCACGGGCACGGCGCGCATGCTGGCCGGGCTGAAGGACCGGTGGTCCGGCACGCTCGTGTTCGTCGGTCAGCCCGCCGAGGAACGGGTCATCGGCGCCCGCGCCATGCTCAGCGCCGGGCTCTACCGGCAATTCCCCAAGCCCGACTTTGCGCTCGCGCTGCATGACGAGTCCGAAATCCCCGCCGGTTCGGTGGCCACCATCGAGGGATTCAGTCATGCCAACGTCGACACCGCCAATATCACGATCCACGGCATTGGCGGCCACGGCGCGATGCCTTACAAGGGCAAGGATCCTGTGGTGTTGGCCGCGCGCATCATTCTGGCGCTCCAAACCATCGTCAGCCGTGAGTTGCGCGCCACCGATCCCGCCGTCGTGACCGTGGGCTACATTCAGGGCGGCACGAAAAACAACATCATCCCGAGCGAGGTGAAGCTCGGGCTCACTTTGCGCTCCTACTCCGACGAAGTCCGGGCCCACCTCGTCAGCTCCATTCGCCGCATCTGTCGCGGCGAGGCCATCGCCGCCGGCCTGCCGGACGAACTCATGCCCGAGGTCGAGGTCAACGCCGCCGAAGGCGCCACCTCGGTCTACAACGACCCCGTCCTCACCCGCCGGGTGCGCGGCGCATTCGTCGCCTGGTTCGGCGCGGACCAAGTCAAGACCTTCGAGCCTTCAATGGTGTCGGAGGATTTCAGTGAATACGGTCGCACTGTCGAGCACGTGCCGGTGTGCATGTTCCGGCTCGGCGCCCTTTCGGCGGAAAAAATATCCGAGAGCCAGCGCACCGGCGTGCCGCTCCCCTCGCTCCATTCGGGCAAGTTCGCCCCCGTCCCCGAGCCGACCATCAAGACCGGCGTCACCGCCCTGACCGCCGCCGCCCTGGAAATACTCGCCAAAAAATAGGCCATCCCCCCATGCGCCAGTTCGGCATCGTTCTCATCCTCGGCGGCGTGCTCGCCTTCATTGCGTGGCAGGCCCGCACCGGCATCTTCCGCCACGACAGCCCCAGCGACCTGCCGGCCAACAGATACATGCGGCAGATGATGGAAAATCCGCAGTGGAGCGAGGCGGACGCCGCCATCCTGCGGGAAAAATACGGCACGGCCCGCACGACCACCTCCGGCCTGCGCTACCTCGTGCGCGCGCCCGGCGAGGGGAACCCGCCGCCGCTCGGCAACGAGGTCGTTGTGCATTACGACGGCTACCTGCTCGACGGCACGAAATTCGACAGCTCGCGCGACCGCGGGACGCCCTATGTCTTCCGCGTCGGCACCGGCGCGGTGATCAAGGGCTGGGACGAGGCCCTGGCCGCGATGAAAAAGGGCGAGAAGCGCACGCTGCTCGTCCCGTGGTGGCTGGGTTACGGCACGCAGGGCAAGGGCCCGATTCCGCCAAAGGCCGCGCTGGTCTTCGAGGTCGAGTTGCTGGAAATCAGGTAGAGGCCCCTCACAGCCCGAGCAGGCTGCCGTGGCGCTTGAGCCACCGCTCGGACTCGCGCCACCACGGGCAGACCTGCGCGACGCGGGCCCAGAAACGGTCCGAATGGTTCATCTCCCGCAGGTGCATGAGTTCGTGGTAGAGAATGTAGTCGCGCACCGGGTCGGGCGTTTGCACGAGCCGCCAATTCAGGGAAATCGTGCCGCCGGCCGAGCATGAACCCCAGCGCGACCGTTGGTTGCGCACCGTCACGTGCTTCACGTCCACGTTGGTCTCCGCGGCCAGCTCCCACGCCCGGGCCGGCAGCTCGATTTTTGCGCGCCGGGCAAATCCCGCCTCCAGCGCCGCCCGCAGATCACCCTCGAGCGCGGCGACGCGAAACACATCCGCCGCCAGGCAGACGGCCGGTTTCGCTCCTTTGCCCGGGAATCCAGCGGAGCACGGAGTTCCCGGGACAAACACCGGGATTCCAGCAGGAATCAACGGTGCTACGCTCGCCCGGCGGATCTCCGTCAGCTCGCCGCGCCAGAGTACGCGCGTGCCAAGCAGCCACACCTCCGCCGGCCGCGGCTGTCGCGCGTGCCGCGCCCGAGCCCGCTCGAGCCAGTCGCGGTGCTGCTCGACAAATGTCCGCGCCTCGTGCTCCGAACCGCGCGTCGGGATGGTCGCCACTGCCACGCCGTCCTTGCGCAAGGTCAGCCGGTAATGCCGGGCGCGCTGGCTGCGGACAAACACCATGTCCGGTTTTGCCGTGGTTCTGGACTCAAAAAATTCCTGCTGGGTGCCGTTCAATGCCCTTCATGGCTAAGGGCGGTTGCCCGTCTACGCCAGCCATCACTAAATATCCCGATCCCTGGGAATTTTAGCCGCCCACCATCCGGATTTCCGGGCCGGGCCGGCAATTAACCGCGCCGTCCAACTGGGCAGGGAGTCCGTATACCCATACCGAGAGCGCATATGTGCATCGTTTCCCTGTGCACGCCACCGCAAATTCTTGAATGAAATGGTCCCTACAACTTGTTTTTACCAGAAGGCTTGCACGACTGGCCAATACTTATACATTCCCCAGTCTAAATGTCGCTAGGTTTGCTCACTTCCTTTAGTCAAAGACGCCGAACACGGGCATTCACCCTGGTGGAGATAATGGTGGTGGTGGTGATCATCGGGCTGCTCGCCGCCGCGGCCCTGCCCACCTACCGCCGCATCACCCTGCGGTCGAAGGCCACCACGGTCGTGAACGATCTGCGCACCTTCTCCACTGTTTTTATAACCTACAGCTTGCAAAACGGCCGCTGGCCCGTTGACGGCGATCCCCAGGTCGTCCCGCCCGAGGTCGCCGGCCAGTTGCCCGCCAATTTCATCCTGAAAACCCCCATCGGCGGCTATTACAAGTGGAACTTTGGCACGACCGCTGACAGCGTCCCCGCTAAGGCCGCCATCATCATTCAGGGCGACTCAGGCAATCCGATCATCGACGATCTCGACCAGCTCGAGATGATCGACCAGTTGATCGATGACGGCAACACGGCCACGGGCAACCTGCAAATCGGCGGCACCCATTCGCTGGTGTACATTATCGAAAAATGAGCCCGACCTACCGCGTAACCCTGGTCCAGCTCACGGCTGACGCCTCCACCCTCGCCCCGTCCGGCGACAAGGCGGAGCTGGGCAACATTCCCGCCGAGGAAATCCAGCGCCTAGCGGGCCGGCTGCTGAAGGTCAATTTTACAGCCAACCCCAAGGCCGAGCCGGGCATCCTGGTACAGCGTGGGGACAAGGGCTGGCGGATCGCCGTGTATCAGGGCCGGCTGCGCATGCACAAGAGCATGTCGCTCTTCGACGATTTCTGGACCGCTGACAGCCCGGCGGATCTGGCCGGACTGCCGCCATTTCACGGCAGCGGCAGCGCTAATCCCAACCCGTCGTCACACGCTCCGGGCGCACCCCGTCGTTTCCAGGCCCTGCGCGCAGTGGCGGAAGCCGCCGGCCTGTTCGTTGTGGCGCTGGTGCTTGTGGCGGTCGGCCTGCGGTTCGGCCTGCCGCAAAGAAAATTGAGCGACCTGCCGCCCGAGGTAGTCCTCGTAAATTCGGCGGCTGAGCGCGCCGAGGTGTTTACCTCGGTCGCCGGCAGCTACTGGACCGGCAAGGCGCCGGGCAACCAACTCGTGGTCATCACTTCCGACGGCCAGGTTTCACTCGGAGGCATCGGCAAGGACGGCAAACCCACCAAGCCCCGTTTTCAGGAACAGGCCCGCGCCGGCCGCAACGGCAACATCGCCTGCGTCATCACTTCCTTCGGCGTCATTGCCGGCATCGCCCCGCCCGAAACGGTGAACGTGGGCCGGTTCCAGTATCGGCGCGCCACCTTGGCCGAGCAGTGACCGCGGCCCCGGTGGCCCGCCTCACACCGACACCAGCTGCCAGTCCAAGGGCCGACCTTTTTGTATCGTCAGCCAGGCAAAGCTCGCCCGCGACCCGTGCTTGGGCGCGGTAATGCACCCGGGGTTCAGCCACCGCACTCCGTCCTCGTCAGTCTCGTCACGCGGCAGATGGGTGTGGCCGTGCAGCACGACCGCGACACCGGCCGGCGCCCGCGGTGGCGGGATGTGCGTGAGAAAAAATTTCCACCCCTCGCGCTCGAGCCGCAGCTCGAGCGGCCAGAAATTGTGCCCTTCGTTGTTGCCGAGCACGACATGGAGCGGCCGGCCCGGGTTCTCGAACGCCACCAGTGTGGCTGGGTCGCACACATCCCCGAGGTGCCAGATCTCGTCGGCATCCTGCAGCCGCGCCGGCAATTTCGGCGGGAATCTGTCGTGGGTGTCGGCGATGACCGCGATGCGCATCACTTGGCCGCGACCGCCAGGGACACATACGGTTCCTCGTGCAGATCAGCCGTGCGCCGGCCGGACAGCAGCTGCACCCACACCCGGGCGCAAGCCAGCACCACCAGCACGACGAACAGCAGGAATACACCCGTGACCGCGGCGTTGACCTGCGCGTTGAAAATCTGCCGGCCCAACGTCACGGCCTCGGCCGGCGCCGCCGTAGGCAACTTCTCCGCGAGGCTCGCCGCCTGCGCCAGAAAACCCAGCCGCGGATTCGCGCTGAAGACGAGCATCAGCCCCGCGGTCAGCGTCACGGCCAGCAGCCACGCCAGCGGCAGGAGCGTGACCCACGCGTAGCGCGCGCGGCCCATCTTCAGCAGCACGGTGGTGCCGAGCGCGAGCGCGATGACGGCGAGCAGCTGGTTGGCCACGCCGAAGATCGGCCAGAGCGAGCGGATGCCGCCAAGCGGATCGACCACCCCTTGATAAAGGAACCAGCCCCACGCCGCGACGAAGAGCAGCGTGGCGGCGAAATTGCCCGCCGCCGATTGCGTGTTGCCGAGCGGCTTCCACAGATAACCGAGCAGATCCTGCATGATGAAGCGCCCCACCCGCGTGCCGGCGTCGATGGTCGTCAGGATGAACAGCGCCTCGAACATGATGGCGAAGTGATACCAGAGAGCCATGGCCGTGCGCCCGCCGAACACCCCGGCGAACATCTGCGCCATGCCAAGCGCAAAGGTCGGCGCCCCGCCCGCGCGGCCGATCATTGTCTTCTCGCCCACGCTCGCGGCCAGAGCGGTCATCTGCGTCTCTGTCACCGGGAACCCGAGGGCGGTGACGCTGGCCGTGACCGCCGCGGGCGCGCCGGTGAGATTGACCGCAAAATATTCGCCCGGCTGCATGGTGCAGGCGGCGATGAGCGCCATGATGCCCACGCACATCTCCGTGATCATCGCCCCGTAGCCGACCACGCGAATGTGGCTCTCACGCTCGAGCATTTTCGGCGTCGTGCCCGACGAGATGAGCGAGTGGAAACCCGAGATGGCGGCGCACGCGATAGTGATGAAACAGAACGGAAACACCGGCCCGGGCAGGATCGGGCCGTTGCCGTGGATGAACTGGGTCAGCGCGGGCATCTTCAGCACCGGCGCGAGCCAGATGATGGCCAGCCCGAGCAGCACGACCGTGCCGATCTTCATGAACGTGCTCAGGTAGTCGCGCGGCGCGAGCAGCAGCCACACCGGCAGCACCGCCGCGACCACGCCGTAGCCCATGATCCACCACGCCAGTGCGGGCCGTGACAGCGTCAGCCAGGACTCGAGCGCGGGGTTGTCCGGCAGGAATTTGCCGCCCCACACCGCGGCCAGCAGCGCGATGACGCCGAACGCGCTGATCCACCCCAGTCGCGAGGAGCTGTGGCCGCCATTGCGCATCAGGAGACCCATGACGACGGCGATGGGCACGGTGGCCGCGATCGTGAACAGGCCCCACGGGCTCTCGGCGAGCGCGTTGACCACGACGAGCGCGAGCACCGCCAGCAGGATGGTCATGATGGCGATGATGCTCACCATCGCGATGAGGCCGGCGAACGGGCCGACCTCGTCGCGCACCATCTGGCCGAGCGACTTCCCGCGTCGGCGGACGGAGCAGAACATGATGACGCAGTCGTGCACCGCCCCACCGAGCGTCGCGCCGACCAGGATCCAGATCATGCCCGGCAGGAAACCGAATTGCGCGGCCAGCACCGGCCCGACCAGCGGCCCGGGCCCAGCAATGGCCGCGAAGTGGTGGCCAAAGACGACCCATTTGTTTGTCCGAACGAAATCCTTGCCGTCCTCATGCACCGTCGCGGGCGTGGCGCGGAGTTCGTCGAGCGTGAGCACCTTCGCCATGAGCCACGCCGAGTGAAAACGATAGGACACGGCGAACACGCAAACGGCCGCGACCACCATCCACAGCGCGCTGACCGGCTCGCCGCGCGACCACGCCAAGATGCCGAAGGCGGTGACACCGAGCGCAACGACCAAGGTCCAGATACCGGCACGCAGCCAAAACGGAAGTTTCATGGGGGTGACTCAACCCCTACCTAACGCCAGTCTGAGTCCGCTCCAAGCGCGAAATCCCCTGCCGGAAGCCCGTCTCAGGGCGTGAGCCAGCGGGCCGCCCCCTGCGCTTTGAGGCAGAGTTC
The DNA here is from genome assembly GCA_035260745.1 of Lacunisphaera sp. GTDB lineage: Bacteria > Verrucomicrobiota > Verrucomicrobiia > Opitutales > Opitutaceae > Lacunisphaera. The sequence continues at coordinate 38,414 of DATFUQ010000057.1, forward strand.
GGCGGCCCTGAACGCGTGGGCCTGCGTCATCGCCTTCTCGGTGCGGTTCAGGCAATCGAGGATGAGTTCGCTGAAAAAACGAAAGCCGACCTGCCCCGCCAGATTGAGGTGCTGCTCGCCCCTGCCGCCCTATCAGCTGGCCGTGCCGGACGGGGCGAAAAAGAGCTGGCTCAACACTTGCGCGCCATCCGCGGCCTGCAGGTACAGCGTTTCCGGCGCGCGGCCGTGCACCGCGCCATGGCGCCGGGCAATCCCGGCCGCGTCCTGCTCCGTGAAACTGTCCTTCGTCAGCGCCAGCACCGCACCGCCGAACCCGCCGCCGGTCAGCCGCGCACCGAGCACCGCGGGGTGCTTCTCCAACAAATCCACGAGGTGGTCGAGCGCCGGCGTACTGTTCTCAAACAGGTGCTGCGAGCTGCGGTGCGATGCCGTCAGCAACCGTCCAACCATGGCCAGATTGCCGCGTTGCAGTGCATCCACCGTATCGTGCACGCGCGCGTGCTCCTCGACGATGTGCTTTGCGCGGCGCGCGAGCACCGGTGTCAGCCTCTTCTCCAACGGCGGCAGCTGCGCCGGCGTGAGGTCGGCGAGCAAGGCGACGCCCAGCGTCTTCGCGGCGGCGAGGCATTCCTCATGTCGCGTGGCGTAGAGGCCGTCGATCAGCGCGTGCTTTTCGCGCGTGTTGAAAATCCAGAGGTGCGCGTTCGCCGGGAACGGCACGCGAGAAAACACCGGCCCACGGCAGTCGATGTGCACCAGCTGGCCCGCGCGACCGAAGGCGCTGGTGCCCTGGTCGAGAATCCCGCAGGGTACGCCGACATACTTGTTTTCCGCATGGCGGCCGAGCGCGGCGAGCTGCGCCGGCTCGATGCTGGCGCCCTCAAGGCCGAGCAGCGCGAGGGCCACGGCCAGTTCGAGCGCCGCGCTGCTGCTGAGTCCGGCGCCCGCGGGCAGGTTGGAAGCCACCAGCAGGTCGAAGCCCGCCGGCTGGGGCAGCTTGAAATCCCGCAGGCTGCGCCAGACCCCGAGCGGGTAGTTGGCCCATGAATCGGAGCCCGTGATTTTCACGCCCGGATCCGCCGGCAGTTCCAGCACCGGGGCGGAATTCGCGCTGAACAGGCGCAGCCGGCCAGCCGGGTTGGGCGCGGCGGCCACCCACACATAGCGGTTGATCGCCGCGCCGAGCACGGCGCCGCCGTTGTAGTCGGTGTGATTGCCGATGAATTCAATCCGCCCGGGCGCCCGGGCGATCACGGCCGGCGCGCCGCCGTAAGTCTGGCGAAACTGCTCGATGATGCTCTGGGCGGTCGGTGCGCTCACAGGAATGACGGTGCAATCCGCCGGCTGCCCTGCAAAGGAAAAGCGATCGCCCGGGGCGTGTCAGGGCTCTGCCGCCGGAGGCGGGGGGCCGGGGCGGGCGGG
>DATFUQ010000058.1:0-8371 GCA_035260745.1 Lacunisphaera sp.
CTGGCGGCCGGGCCCCTGAAGGCTACCGGGCCAATCCCATCTATTTGCCGGCCCCGCACCAGGTTGCCCGCGCGCTCTACACGGCGTTCACCACCAAGCCCATTCTGCGCGGCGACACCTGGCTGCACGAAAGCTTGTGGCTCAGCATCCAGACGATCTTCTGGGGCTTCGTCATTTCCTCCGCCATCGGCGTGCCCCTCGGCATCCTCTGCGGGTCCTACGCCGCACTGGCGCGGCTCACCGAACCGCTGGTGGATTTTACCCGTTATATGCCGGCGCCCGCCTTCGGCGCGCTCATGGTCGCGATTTTCGGCATCTACCAGCAGCCCAAGATCGCCATTGTTTTCATCGGCACTTTTTTCCAGCAGGTCCTCGTCGTCGCCAACACCGTCCGCAAGGTGGATCCCGCCCTCATCGAGGCGGCGCAGACCCTTGGCGCCAAGCGGCGCAATCTCGTCTGGCGCGTCATCGTGCCGGCCAGCCTGCCCGACCTCTACAACGACCTGCGCATCCTGCTCGGCTGGGCGTGGACCTACCTGATCGTCGCCGAGGTGGTCGGCATCAGCTCGGGCATCACTTTTTTCATCAACCAACAGGCGAAATACCGCAACTTCGACAACGTCTATGCCGCCATCCTCATCATCGGCTTCATCGGGCTGCTGACCGATCTGATCCTCGGGTTGATCGGCCAGCAGCTTTTTGCCTGGCGCCATGACCGGGGCGGCCGGCCGCGACTGCTGCTCGCATTCAAAAAATCCACCGGAGGGGGGGCATGACACCGTCCGGGGATCTGCCCGACTATCGGGCACAATCGTCCGCGGTGGCGGAGCGTTTTCACCGGATCAAGGAACGTCCGGTCGTCCTCGAGATCGACCGGCTCGGTCGCGAGTTCGCCGGCCGGCACGGGCCGGTCACCGCTCTGCGCGGCATCTCCCTCCAAATCCACCGGCGCGAACTCGTCTGCGTCATCGGTCCCTCCGGCTGCGGCAAGTCCACGCTCATTCGCATCATCGCTGGGCTGGACGAGCCCACGACCGGGCGCATGTTGGTGGACGGCAAGGAGACCAGCGGCCCCTGTCCCGAGCGCGGCATGGTTTTTCAGGGCTACACCCTCTTTCCCTGGCTTACCGTGACGCGCAACGTCATGTTCGGTTTGGAAATGGAGGGCATGGCCGGGGACCAGGCCTCCGCCGAGACGCGCCAGTGGATCGATCTGGTCGGCCTGGCCAGGTTTGCCGAAAGCTATCCCCACCAGCTTTCCGGCGGCATGAAGCAGCGCGTCGCCATCGCCCGCGCTCTCGCGCCCAACCCGCGCGTGCTGCTCATGGACGAGCCGTTCGGCGCCCTCGACGCCCAGACCCGCGCCACGATGCAGGCCCACTTGCTCGAGATTTGGCGCAACGTGGACGTAACCATCCTCTTCATCACCCACGACCTCGACGAGGCCATCTTCCTCGCCGACCGCATCGTGGTCCTCAAGGCCAATCCCGGCGAGGTGCAGGAAATCATCGAGGTGCCCGTCCCGCGCCCGCGCAGCCTTGCCCAGGTCAACTCGCCCGAGTTTCTGGCCACGCGCCGCCGACTCGAGCAGCTCATCCATCCGCCGGTCACGGTCCCCACCGAACGCCTGCCGATCGTGCGTCTCACGCAGGCCGGCGACGACGTGGAGTAGGGGACCGCGTCTTTTGCCGTGACTTCCCCGCTGCCCTCCAACAAAACGCCCCCGCATGCCCCGCAAGCCCACCGTCGCCCGTTTCAGCGTCTCCCTGCCCGCCGAGCTGCCCGACGAGCTCGACGAGATGGTGAGCCGCCGCGGCTTCCAGAGCCGCTCGCAAGCCATCGCGGCCCTCGCGCGCGACGGCTTGGTGGATTTCCAGACCGAGCTCGGCACCAAGAGCATGGCCGGCACGATCAACCTCGTTTACGACTACCGGAAGCGCAATCTCCAGCCCCGGTTGATGGCCATCCAGCACAAGTATTTCGTGATGGTCGTGACCAGCCTGCATGTGCATCTGGAGCACCATCACTACCTCGAGGTGCTGCTGGTGCAGGGCCCGCCGGCCAAGCTGCGCCAGCTGGCCGACGAACTCGCCACCTGCAAAGGGGTGAAATACTGCAAGTTGCAGCTGGCCGCCGAGGCGCTGCCGCCGCTGCTCTAACCGCGCCGGATTTCGCGGCGGATTTGCCTTGGCGAACGAGTAATACTATTTCAAACAAACGTAACACTTCCGCATGAGCGCCGCTCCCGCCATCTACACCAAGACCCTGACCCGCGCCGGCATGTGGTCCGGCGTGGTCGCGCGCGGCAAGACCCTTCGCCTGACGGACCTGGAAGGCGGGGCTAACGTCGGCCTGCTCCTCTATAATGCCGATCTCACGGTGGAACGTTACAACATGCCCGACACGCTCAAAGGGCAGCACATCTTCCACCTGCGCCACCCGTTCTGCCTGCACTCCGACATGGGGCGGGTGCTGGCTTCAATCACGGCGGACACGGTCAACTGGCACGATACGGTCGGCGGCTGCTCCGATGCGGCCCTGGTCGCCGCGAAATACGGCGGCAATAACTACCAGACGGCCCGCAATGATTTCCATCGCAACGGTCGCGAGTGCTTCCTGATCGAGCTGGCGAAATGGGGACTGGGCGAACGCGACCTCGTGCCCAACTTGAACCTGTTCAGCAAGGTTTTGGCTGACGAGGCCGGGCGGCTGGCCTTTGTGCCCGGCCATTCGCCTGCGGGCGGCTCCATGGACCTGCGCCTGGAGATGAAAACATTGGTCGTGCTCAACACGTGTCAGCATCCGCTCGACCCCGATCCGCATTATCATCCGCGTTCCGTCCGGCTGGAGGTCTTCGTCACCCCGCCGCCCGCCGTCGACGATGCCTGCCGCCACTCCCGGCCCGAGAATGCCCGCGCCTTCCTCAACACCGAGCACTACCACGCACTCCGCACCTGATCCCGTCATGAGTCTCGTCGAAAGCACTCTCAATCTCGCCGCCGCCCGCTACCGCCAGGTCGTGGCCGCGGGCGACCATTGGGCGCGGGAGATCAAGCGCGGGCAGTTCTTCCGCATTGTCGACCTCGAGGGCAACCAGGCCGCCGACACGCTGTTCTACGACGCCCGCGACCCGGCCAACCGCTACAGCGCGTCCGACACCATCCGCCGCCAGGCTGCCCTTTATCTCACCACCGGCACGGAACTGATCTCCACCTGGGGAGACGTGCTGCTTACCATCATCGCCGACACCTGCGGCCGGCACGATACGCTGGGCGGCGCCTGCTCGCGCGAGAGCAACACGATGCGCTATGCCTTGGAGAAGGAATCCATGCACGCGTGTCGCGACAGTTTCATCCGCGGCGCCCAGCAATGCGGTTGCGGCCTCGGCAAGCGCGATCTCACCTGCAACATCAACTTCTTCATGAACGTGCCCGTCACGCCCGACGGGCGGCTCACTTTTGAGGACGGCGTCTCCGGGCCGGGGCGATACGTGGAGCTGCGCGCCGAACGTGACGTGCTGGCGCTCATCTCCAACTGCCCGCAGCTCAACAATCCCTGCAACGCCTACAACCCGACGCCGATCGAGGTCCTGATCTGGGATTGTCTCGCGAAGTAAACGAAGGAATTTTATGAACCAGGAAATTACCGGGAAAGCGGTTTTGGACGCCGCATTCAAAGTCCATACGAAGCTTGGGCCGGGGCTTCTCGAGTCCGTCTATGAGGCGGCTTTGACGAGGGAGTTACGCAAACTGGGTCACGCGGTTGAGCGACAGAAACAGATTCCGATCATCTATGACGGAGAATTGCTGGAAGAAGTCGGCTTTCGCGCCGACCTGATTGTGGATTCTTTGGTGCTGGTCGAGCTGAAGTCCGTCGCGCAAGTCATCGATCTCTTCAAGAAGACGACTTGGAACTACCTCCGGCTGGTTCCGTTACAACTGGGCTTTCTCATCAACTTCAACGAGAGCCATCTTAAAGACGGGATTACCCGCATCACTAACGGAGCCGAAGGGAAAAACTTTTTTACCTGACCAATCATTTCTCTCGCGAAGGGTCCGAAGGAAACGAAGGCCCAATCCGATAAAGCCCTCTCATTTCAAAAACCTTCGCTCCCTTCGTCTCCTTCGCGAGGCACCTTCCTCCTCTTGTTCACCAAAATCCTCATCGCCAACCGCGGGGCCATCGCGTGTCGGATCATCCGCACGTTGCGGCGGATGGGCATTAAGTCCGTGGCGGTTTATTCCGAGGCCGACGCGGGCTCATTGCACGTCACCCAGGCCGACGAGGCCGTGCTCATCGGTCCCGCCCCGGCGGCGCAGAGTTATCTCGTCATGGAAAAAATCATCGCTGCCGCGCAGGCTGCCGGCGCGCAGGCGATCCATCCGGGCTACGGTTTTCTGAGCGAGAATCCCGGTTTTGCGGAGGTTTGCGCCGCCGCGGGATTTGTCTTCATCGGTCCCAAGCCCGATCAGATGCGCCGCTTCGGCCTCAAGCACACCGCCCGGGAAATCGCCCGCGAGCAGGGTGTGCCGCTGCTCCCCGGGACGCCGTTGCTCGCCAGCGCGGACGACGCCCTGCGCGAGGCGGCGCGCATTGGTTATCCGGTCATGCTGAAAAGCACCGCGGGTGGCGGTGGCATCGGCATGCAGTTGATCTGGCGGGCGGCGGAACTGCCGGCGGCCTTCGCCACCGTGGACCGGCTCAGTCGGAGCAACTTCAAGGAAAGCGGCCTTTATTTGGAAAAATACGTCGAGCACGCCCGGCACATCGAGGTGCAGATTTTTGGCGACGGCCGTGGTCAGGTCGTCGCGCTGGGGGAGCGCGAGTGCTCCATTCAGCGACGCAACCAGAAGATCATTGAGGAGACACCCGCCCCCCGGCTGGCGGCCAAGGTGCGGGCCCGCCTGCTTGAATGCGCGGAGAAACTCGGCCGGGCCGCCGGCTATGAGTCGGCCGGCACCGTGGAGTTCGTCTTCGATGACGTCACCGGCGAATTCTACTTTCTGGAGGTCAACACGCGTCTTCAGGTCGAGCATGGGGTGACGGAGGAGGTCACCGGCATCGATCTCGTCGAATGGATGGTCCGGCAGGCGGCGGGCGAGCTCGACCTGACCGGCTTCGAGCGTCGGGCCGCCGGCGCGTCCCTGCAAGTCCGGCTTTATTCCGAGGATCCGGGCAAAAATTTCCAGCCGGCGACCGGCCTGCTGACAGAGCTGGTTTTCCCGCGCGGCATCCGGATCGAGACCTGGGTGGAGCGCGGCAGCGAAGTCAGCCCGTATTATGATCCGATGCTGGCGAAGCTGATCGTGCATGGCGCCGACCGGGCCGAGGCGCTCGCCCGGCTGCAGCAGGCGCTCGCCGGCACGCGGGTCTCCGGCCTGGAAACCAACCTGGCTTATTTGCGTCAGATCGTGGCGTCCAAGGGCTTCGTGGCCGGGCGCGTCACCACACGCTACTTGGAGAAACTGCCTTACCGCGCGCCGACGGTGGAGGTGCTGGCCGGTGGCACGCAGACCACCGTGCAGGATTATCCCGGCCGGCTCGGACATTGGGACGTTGGGGTGCCGCCTTCGGGTCCAATGGATGCACTGGCCTTTCGGCTGGCGAACCGTCTGGTGGGCAACGGGCCTTCCGCCGCAGGGCTGGAAATCACGCTTACGGGTCCGGAACTCCGCTTTAACACCGATGCGGTCATCGCACTCACCGGGGCGGCGCTCGACGCGACACTGGACAGCCAGCCGGTGGCGTTCTGGCGGGCGGTGCGGGTCAAGCGCGGCGCGACGCTGCGCCTCGGTGACATGGCCGGTGCCGGCATGCGCGCCTACCTCGCGGTGCGCCATGGCCTCGATGTGCCGGATTATCTGGGGAGCAAAAGCACGTTCACCCTCGGCCTGTTTGGCGGACACGCGGGCCGTGCCATCCGCACCGGCGATGTGCTGCGGATCAATCCCGGTCCCGTGTTCGGCGAGGCGCCGGCCGTGAGCCTGCGGACGCTGCCACCGACGCTGGTGCCGGCCTATGCGCGCGAATGGGAGATCGCGGTGCTCTACGGCCCGCATGGGGCGCCGGATTTCTTCCAGCCGGAGGACATCGCCGACCTCTTCTCCGCGCGCTACGAGGTGCATTTCAACTCGGCGCGCACCGGCGTGCGCCTGATCGGCCCGAAGCCCCGCTGGGCGCGGACAGACGGTGGCGAGGCCGGTTTGCACCCGTCCAACATCCACGACAACGCCTATGCCGTCGGCACGATCGATTTCACGGGGGACATGCCGATCATCCTCGGGCCTGACGGCCCCAGTCTTGGCGGTTTTGTCTGCCCGGCGACCATCATCGCGGCGGACCTGTGGAAAATCGGCCAGCTCCGGCCGGGCGACAAAATCCGGTTTCAGCCGGTCAGGGCCGCCGAGGCCCGGTCGCGTGAGGCGGCGCAGGAGGCGGAGATTGAGACCTTCCGGCCGGTGCGCCCGCGCGCCTCCTCTCGCGCATCCAAGGATGCGATGGAACCTGCCGTGTTGCACCGCACGGCGGCGAAAGCGGATGCGCCGGAGGTCTGCTACCGGCGCTCAGGGGACAAAAACCTGCTGGTCGAATACGGCCCGCTGGTGCTCGATCTCACGCTGCGTTTCCGCGTCCACGCGCTGATGCAGTGGCTGCAGGCCAACCACACGCCCGGCCTGCTCGACCTCACCCCGGGCATCCGCTCGCTGCAGATTCATTACGACAGCCGGGCGCTGCCGTTGGAGCGGCTGATGGAGACGCTGCTTGACGCCGAGGCGCGTCTGCCGGCCCCGGCTCACCTGGAGGTGCCCTCGCGCATCGTGCATCTGCCGCTTTCCTGGGAGGATGAGTCCACGCTGCTCGCCATCCGCAAATACATGCAGACCGTGCGCAAGGACGCGCCGTGGTGCCCGAGCAACATCGAGTTCATCCGCCGCATCAACGGCCTCGGCTCGGTGGCGGACGTGAAACGCATCGCGTTTGACGCGAGCTATCTGGTGCTTGGCCTCGGCGACGTTTATCTGGGCGCGCCGGTCGCCACGCCGGTGGATCCGCGCCACCGGTTGGTCACGACGAAATACAATCCCGCCCGTACCTGGACTCCGGAGAACGCCGTCGGCATCGGTGGAGCCTACCTCTGTATCTATGGCATGGAGGGGCCGGGCGGTTACCAGTTCATCGGGCGCACCGTGCAGATGTGGAACCGCTGGCGGCAGACCGCCGATTTCACGGATGGCAAGCCCTGGCTGTTGCGGTTCTTCGATCAGATCCGCTTTTATGAGGTCAGCGCGAAGGAACTGCTCCAGTTCCGCGAGGACTTCCCGCGTGGCCGGTTCAAGCTGCGGATTGAGGAGCAGACCTTCCGGCTCCGCGACTACCAGAAATTCCTCGCGGACAACTCAGCCTCGATTTCCGCATTCAAGTCCGGCCAGCAAACGGCCTTTGAGGCCGAGCGCCAGCGCTGGGCGGCTTCCGGGCAGCTTAATTTTTCCGCCGAGTCGGAATCGGCCAATGCCGCCACCGAGCGCGCCGCCCTGCTGCCTGGCCACCGGGCCATCATCGCCCATGTGCCCGGCAATGTCTGGAAAATCAACGTGTCTGCCGGTCAGCGCGTGACTCGCGAACAGCCGCTCCTCATCCTGGAGTCGATGAAGATGGAAATCTCCGTTTTTAGCAACGTGCCCGGCGAAGTCACCGAGGTCGTTTGCGTCGAGGGCCGGCCCGTGCAGGCGGGCGATACCCTCGCGGTCATCAAACCCACGGCCTGACATGCAAGCTTCCGACCTAAACGCAATGTTGGCCAGGATTGAAGCCCGCGGGGCTGATCCGGTGTGGATCTCGCGACGCGCCCGCGCTGAGATCACCAACGCGGCGGCCACCGCTCCGGCCGGCCCGCTCCGCGGCGTCGGCTTTGCCATCAAGGACAACATCGATCTCGCCGGGTTGCCGACGACGGCCGGGTGTCCGGAATACGCCTACCAACCGGCCACCTCCGCGCCGGTGGTGCAACGGCTCATCGCGGCGGGCGCGATTCCGCTCGGCAAAACCAATCTCGACCAATTTGCCACCGGACTGGTGGGCGTGCGCTCGCCTTATGGCGTGCCGGTGAATCCGTTCGGCGCCGCTTCCATCCCCGGCGGCTCCAGTTCCGGTTCCGCCGTCGCGGTGGCCGCCGGGCTGTGCGATTTCGCGCTCGGCACCGACACCGCCGGGTCGGGCCGCGTGCCGGCGGCCTGCAACAACCTGGTCGGCCTCAAGCCGACGCGTGGCCTGCTCAGCACCCGCGGGGTGGTGCCCGCGTGCCGTTCGCTGGATTGTGTCTCGATTTTAACCCGGACGATCGCCGCGGCGGCGGAGGTGCTCGCGGTCACCG
>DATFUQ010000059.1:0-5280 GCA_035260745.1 Lacunisphaera sp.
GGCGAAGCCGCCGATGACGAGGAGCAGCGACGGGGCGAACACAAGGGCCGCGGGCACCCGGAAGATGCACAGGGCGGTGGCCAGCAGCGTGAGCACGAGCACGGCGGCCACGGCGGCGAGCGAGGCGCTCAACACCGCGAGCCCGATGGCGAGCAGGTCGACAAGCAGGATGGCGGGCCAGAGGAGCAGCGATACCGTATCGAGCTTGAAGATGGGCAGCAGCATCAGCAGCAGCGTGAGCGGCGGGAAGAGCTGGCTCCACCACGTCGGCGCCGCGGCGGGCCGGTGGCGCTCGAGCAGCAATGGAAAGACCGAGTGCAGCGCCGCGAACAGCAGGTAGACCGCGAGCGCGGCCGGCAGTAGTTCGTCGGTGAGGTGCTGTCCGGTCCAGAACGACAGCAGCGCGAACACCGCCAGGCCCGCGACGAGGTGGAGCCGCGGCAGCGACTCGTCGCGCCACGCGAGCGTGAGCAGCAGCGCGTCGAGCAGCAGCACGTAGCCGAAATAGAGCGGCGCGCGCGCGGCCAGCGCCGGGTAGCCGAGAAAAAAGAGCGCGAAACCCAGCCCGACGAAGGGCATCACCGCCGCCGTCCACGCGAACACCGGATGGGCCTGCCCGCGGCGGCGGGCGACCTCCGCGGCGGCAAGGTAGAGCGCACCGAAGCCGAGGCAGACCGTCATCGCCACCGGGCCTTTCTCGGCGACGAAGAACTTTTCCGCCCAGCCCAGCATCATGAGCACGGTGCCGCCGGCGCTGAGCGGCACGAGGTGGCGCCAGCCGGTGTAAAGCACGACGGCGATCAGGCCGGCGTCGAGGAGCGCGATGTAGCCGAAGAGCCCCGGAGGATTGTCCACGCCGGTGTTGATCAGGATGGGCGTGAGGAAGCCGCCGAGCATGCCGAGGACGGCGACGACCTGCGCCTCGAGCCGCACGGCGAGGATGAACGCTGTCGCGGTGATCAGCGTCATCAGCAGGAACGTCGGCACCGCGCCAAAAAACTCGAAGTGATAGATGGTCCGGCAGGCGAAGGTCACCGCGTAAAGCGAGAGGACACCGGTCGCGATCAAGGTCTGGGCGGTGATGGCATATCGCTCGCGAGGAATCTTGAGTCCGCCCACCATCAGACCGGCGCCGACCAGGAAGCCGAGCGCCGCGCGCACCGCGGGCGGGATGAGATCGTGCTCGAAGGAGTATTTGACGAAGAACGCCACGCCGAGGAACAGGGCCAGCCCGCCGAGCCAGGCGAAAAGCTTCGCGCCCATGAACTGCTCCCAGTTGATTGCGGGCTTGGGCGGCGGAGTGTAGGCCGGAGGGGTGGGAGCATGGATCGCCACGGCGGCGATGACCGGCGGTAGTGCGGGCGGCTCGGCGGCGGGCTTGGGGCGCGCCGGGGCGGCAGCCGGCATGGGTGGCGTCGCGACGACGGGGGGAGGAGTCACGGCTGCCGGCTTGGCCGGAGTGGTGGCGCGCGGTGTTTCCGGTTTCGCGAGGGTCGGAGCAATGCCCTCGCGCACTTTGGTCTGCAAGCTGGCGAGTTCAGTCTCAACCTGACGGAGCCGCTGGTGCAGCATCTCCAGTTCGTCATTGTGCCCGCGGACCTTGACGATCGTCCAGATCGGTAAAACGACCAGGACCAGAAACAAATAAAGCGCCAGCAGAACGAGAAGTGCTTCCATAGGGGGTGGCCCGCCAGATCTGTTACTGGCGAAGCGGCGGGGCATTGGCAAGCCTGTCGCCGACTTTGGCTTGCGGCGGACATTCCGCGCGGGCGTGATAACGGCATGAGCCTGACCCTCTGGACCAACCACACCCTGCGACCCGGGGCCCGGGCCATGTTCACGGAGGGACTGGCCGCGGCCGGCTGCCGGCTGGTGCAGTCGGCGATTTCCTCCCGTTCGGTGCTGGCGCAGGGCGAGCCCGACCCGGCGCTCGCAGAGGCCGACCTCGCCTACGGCCAGCCCGACCCGGGCGACGTGATTAAAAATCCGCGGTTGAAATGGGTGGCGCTCTCGACAGCGGGCTACACGCGCTATGATCGCGACGACTTCCGGGCGGCGATGAAGCAGCGCGGCACGCTCGTGACGAACGTGTCGGCGGTTTTCTCGAACCCCTGCGCCGAGCACCTGCTGGCCCAGATGCTGGCGTTCACCCGCGAACTGCCGAAATACATCCTCAACCAGGCCGGTCCGCGCGAATGGAACTACCTGGCGGGCCGCTACAGCATCGAGCTGCTCACGGGCAAGACCGTGGTGCTGCTCGGCTACGGCGCCATCGGGCAAAGGCTCGCGGAGCTGCTTGCGCCGTTCCGCTGCCGCGTCATCGCGGTGCGCCGCACGCCGCGGGGCGACAAGGGCGTGGAGACGGTGACCGAGACGGAGCTGCCGCGCGTGCTGGCGCTGGCGGACCACGTGGTGGACGTCCTGCCGGATTCACCGGCGACGCGGCAGTTCTGCAACGCCGCGCGTTTTTCCCAGATGAAGCGCGGCGCCTGCTTCTACAACATCGGCCGGGGCACGACGGTGTCGCAGGACGATTTGCTGGCCGCGCTGAAGTCCGGGCAGGTGGGGGCGGCGTATCTCGACGCCCTCGAGCCCGAGCCGCTGCCGCCGGAACACCCGCTGTGGTCGGCGCCGAACTGCCACATCACGCCGCATGTCGGCGGCGGGCACAAGGAGCAGGACGAGAGCCTCGTCCGGCATTTCCTCGGCAATCTCGGGCGCTTCCAGCGCGGCGAGCCGCTGGTGGATCGGATTATTTAGGTGGAGCGGCTTGACCCCAATACGCCCAGAACGCGTTGAGGACAACGCGTTCCACCTTACTGCTTGTAGACCTTGCCGGCCTTCATGACGAAGCTGACCTGCGTCATGAGCTTGATGTCGGCGAGCGGGTCGCCGGGGACGGCGACGAGGTCGGCGAACTTGCCGGTTTCGACCGTGCCGAGATCCTGCTCGACGCCGAGCAGCTTCGCGCCCTCGAGCGTGGCCGACTGGATGGCCTTCATCGCGGGCATGCCGGCCTCGACCATGTAGATGAACTCCTTGGCGTTCTCGCCGTGCGGCGCAACGCCCTGGTCGGTGCCGAAGGCGATCTTCACGCCGGCCTGATAGGCGCGCTGGAAGGTGGCGGTCATCGCCGGGCCGACCAGCAGCGCCTTGACCGCAACACTGGGCGGGAGAAATCCCGGGATCCTGGCTTTCTCCATGACGAATCTTCCCGCGCTGAGCGTGGGCACGTAATAAGTGCCGTGCTGTTTCATGAGCGCGACAATCTCCTCGGTCATGAAGGTGCCGTGCTCAATCGAATCCACGCCCGCGAGAATCGCGCGCTTCATGCCCTCGGTGCCGTGCGCATGGACGGCGACTTTCAATCCGTATTCGTGCGCCGTCTCGACGACGGCTTTGGCTTCCTCGCTGGTCATTTGCGCGCCTTGCGAGCTGTCGCCGAGGCTGAGCACGCCGCCGGTCGTCATGATCTTGATCAGATCGGCGCCGTGCTTCACGTGGTCGCGCACCGCCGCACGCGCGCCGTCGGCCCCGTTGAAGATTTCCGGCTCGGGAAACAGGCGGATGACCTGGTCGCTGTAACCATTGGTTCCGTCGGCGTGGCTGCCCGTTGTCCCGATGGCGGGGCCGGCCGTGTAGACGCGCGGGCCCTCGACCCAGCCCGCGGCGATCGCCTTGCGCAGCGAGCGGGTGGAATAGTTGTTGTCGCCGAGGTTGCGCACGGTCGTGAAACCGGCGAGCAGGGTCTTTTTCGCGTAAAACGCGGAGCGCAGCGCGTAGTCGCCGGGGTTGAGGTAAAATCCCTCGGTGTAAGTGTCCGGCGCCTGCTGGCCGTCGAGGTGGACGTGCATGTCCATCAGGCCCGGCAGCACGGTGGCGTTCTTGAGGTCGATGGCGGTGTCGCCGGTGCCGGGTGCGGTGTAACCGTCGGCCACGCCGGTGATGCGGTCGCCGTCGACCGTGATGGTCACGGCCTTGCGCGCAGTGTCGGCGCGGCCGTCGATGAGCGAGCCGGCGTAAATGAGGGTTTTGGCGGGGGCGAGGGTGGCGGCCAGCAGGGCGGTGCCCGCGAGCAGGGAGCGGCAGGGGAGTTGCATCCGGTCAATCTGGCCACGCCGTCGGACGCGCGCAACCGCCAACTGGATGCACCAATCTGCCCGGCAACCCACCCGGGCGATTTTTTAGGGAATAACCCCCGCCCGGATACTCTCCTATTGATTCGAACTGCCCGGCCATTTACCTTCCCCACCGTTTCCCCATTTTAACTCCCCACCCCCGGTATCGTGCCGCGTGGTGTTGGAGCGATGAACAAACCAAAATCCATTAGCATATGAACAAATCCACCCGTCTCATCATCACGGCTGCGGCGATCGCCGGTCTTTATTCCGGCGCGCTCGTTACCAGGTCCTACGGGGCCGACGACAAGGCCGGCACCCCGGCCACCAAGGACTCGAAAGACACGGCCAAGCATGATTGTAGTGGCAAGAACGGCTGCAAGGGCCAAGGCGGCTGCAAGGCCGGCGATGCCGGTTGCAAGGGCAAGAACACCTGCAAGGGCAAGGGTGGCTGCAAATCAGACGTCAGCGTGGGCCATTCCTGCGCGGGCAAGAACGACTGCAAGGGCAAGGGCGGCTGCAAGACCGGCGATGCCGGTTGCAAAGGCAAGAACTCCTGCAAGGGCAAGGGCGGCTGCAAGACGGCCTGATCCGCGTTTCGTGTGACTGGCTGCCCACGCCGCCGGTCATCATCTTGATCTGGAGAGACCGGGCCTCGCGCCCGGTCTCCCTCTTTCCTCCCGGCCCGCGGCTACGCCCGGGCCGGCCTTTTACCGATTGCGGCCCGCCGCCGCGCCAATAACTTCCATTCCTCATGCCCGCCAACCGGTTCAACGGCCAGACTGACTATGGCATCGGCATCGGCCTGCGCATTCCGCACTACGACCACATCCTGAACCGGAAACCCACGGTGGACTGGTTCGAGATCATCTCGGAGAACTTCATGGTGGATGGTGGCCGCCCGCTCGAGGTGCTGGACCGGATCCTCGCCCAATACCGCGTCGTGCAGCACGGCGTCGCGATGTATTTCGGCGCGGCCGACGGCCCGAACCGCGAGCATCTCCGCCGGCTGAAGGCGCTCACGCAGCGCACGAAAACCCCGTGGCTCACCGACCACCTCTGCTGGGGCAGCGTGGACGGCACCTACTCGCACGACCTGCTGCCGATGCCCTACACCTTCGCCGCGGCCAGACGCACCGCGGAGAACATCCGGCAGGTGCGC
>DATFUQ010000060.1:0-5307 GCA_035260745.1 Lacunisphaera sp.
CCCACAAAGACCGCCCGGTGGTGCTTACAGTTGAACGCCACGGCCAATTCGTTGACATCCCCCTGTCCGTCACACCCAAAGACAAACCCAATCCCTTGACCGGCCTGCTGATATCCGTTCCCAACCAGCTCCTGCACGACACTCCCTGGCATCAGTTCTATGAGATTATCGACACAACCTTCCGGACCATCTGGAGCCTGATAAGCCCGCGCGGTGATCTTTCCGTCTCCAATCTAAGCGGCCCGATCGGCATCACTCGCGGATTCTGGGACGCCACCCAGTCGGAATATCCCGTCCGCTTTGCGATCTGGTTCGCCATTCTTGTCAACCTGAACCTCGCCATTTTCAACCTGCTGCCGATTCCCGTGCTCGACGGCGGCCAGATGCTCTTCGCCACCATCGGCAAGCTGCGCGGCCGGGCCCTGCCCGTCAACTTCATCGCCGCGACACAAAGCGTCTTTATTGTTCTGCTCCTGACGATGGTGGCTTACGTCAGTTTCTTTGACGTCCGTCGCTGGACACGCGACGTGCAGACCGACCGCGCCGACGCCCAAGCCAAGGAGGCTGCCGCCGAGCAACAGAAGAAGGCCGCGGAACCGGTCAAACCATGACATTGATCATTGTGCAGCGATCGATGGTCACTGTTCATCTCAGAAATGACCATTGAGCAATGAACGATGAGCATTGAACAATAATCCATGTCCTACTGCGCATCCCGCTACCAGACGATCCGCCGCCACACCGTCGAGGTGATGGTCGGGAGCGTGGGCGTGGGCGGTGCGCATCCCCTCCGCCTGCAGTCGATGACCACCAGCGACACGCAGGACATCGACGCTACCGTCAGGCAGTCGATCGCCCTCGCCGAGGTCGGCTGCGAGATCGTCCGCGTCACCGCGCCGAACGTCGCGGCGGCGAAATGCCTGAAGGAAATCCGGGAAAAATTCACCGCCGCGGGCTTTGCCCATGTGCCGCTGGTCGCCGACATTCACTTCCTGCCCTCCGCGGCGATGGAGGCGGTCGAGCACGTCGAGAAGGTCCGCGTGAACCCCGGCAATTACGCCGACAAGAAGAAGTTTGCCGTCAAGGAATACAGCGACGCCGACTATGACCGCGAGCTGGAGCGGCTGCACGAGTCGTTCTCCCCGCTGGTGAAGCGCAGCAAGGAGCTCGGCCGGGCCATGCGCATCGGCACCAACCACGGTTCGCTGTCCGACCGCATCATGAACCGCTACGGCGACACGCCGTTGGGCATGGTCGAGAGCGCGCTCGAGTTTCTCCGCATCGCCCGCATCCACGACTACCACGCCATCATGCTCTCGATGAAGGCGAGCAACCCGAAGGTCATGATCCAGGCCTACCGGCTGCTCGTGGAACGCATGCAGCGCGAGGACATGCATTACCCGCTGCATCTGGGCGTGACCGAGGCCGGCGACGGCGAGGACGGCCGCATCAAGTCCGCCATCGGCATCGGCAGCCTGTTGCTCGACGGCCTCGGCGACACCATCCGCGTCTCGCTGACGGAGGATTCCGTCTACGAAATCCCCGTGGCCCGAGCCATTGCGGAGAAGGCCATGAGCCTGTGGAAAACTCCAAATCCCAAATCCCAAACGCCAAACTCGGGAGAGAGCGACAGCATTGATCCCTATCATTTCACCAGGCGGGAGACCACCACCGTGCAGTTGTCCGAGAAATGCGTTGTCGGACCCGAGCAACCGCCGCGCGTCATAGTCCTCAGCACGCTGACCGGTCTCGCCGACGCCGCCAAGGCCCTCACCGCCCCGAAACTCAAGGACACGCCCGCCGAGGGCCTGCTCGTGCCGATCAAGTCGTCTACGGACCTGCAAACTCTCGAAGCCAAGCTCAAGTCAACGCCATTGCCTGTCGAATTCCTAGCCTTGGAGCTCGATGCCTCACTGACACCCGGCCAAGTTGAATCCGCAATCCGCAACCCGAAATCCAAAATCGCTTTGGTGCGGCGCTTCGGCCCGGCAGACGTAAATTTATTCGAAGAGTTCGCCGCCCTCGTCCGCCGGCACGGCCATTTCCTCGCCGTCGAGATCGACGCGGAGAATTTCGGCCCTTACGAGCCGGTTTTGCGCCGGTTGGGCGATGCCGGCCTGATTTTTACGCTGTCGGCCCTGCGTCTGCCGGCCATCGCTGCCCACGCGATCGGATCCTGCCGCCTTTTGCTCGAGCATTTGAAGGCCGCCGGCTCGCGCGCCCCCCTGTGGATCCGCAACACCGCCGGCACCGCCGTGCGGGGCGACAACAGCTTCCTGTCCAAGCTGCTCGAGGCGAGTTTCCTGAGCGGCAGCCTGCTGTGCGACGGCGTGGGCGACCTGGTAAGCATCGAAACCGAGCCGGACGCCGCCCGCGCGGCCAAACTGACCTACAATGTCCTGCAGGGCGCCGGCGCGCGCATCTCCAAGACCGAGTTTGTCGCCTGCCCCAGCTGCGGCCGGACGCTTTTCGACCTGCAAACCACCACCCAGCGCATCCGCGCGCAGACCGGCCACCTCAAGGGCGTCAAAATCGCCATCATGGGCTGCATCGTCAACGGGCCGGGCGAGATGGCCGACGCGGATTTCGGCTACGTGGGCGGCGCGCCGGGCAAGATCAACCTCTACGTCGGCAAAAACTGCGTCCAATACAACATTCCGCAGGCCGAGGCCGACGCCCGGTTGATCGCGCTCATCCGGGAGCACGGCAAATGGGCCGACCCCGAGCCGCACCAGCTCGCGAACGCCTGAATTCCATTGCGGGCGAGGTCGCCCGCGCTCCAGCCAGACGGCATCCTGATGCTGGAGCCACGGCGACCCCGCCGTGGAAGATTTCCGAGGGAAAACCGCGGCCAGCACTCGCGTTTTTTTTCGCAACATTAAAATGCGAAAAGTTATGGGCCGGTCCGTGTGAACAAGATGTCGGAAAGTTGCGCTTGAAACGCATTTTTTGATTCACGTTAGTCACAAAGTATCTTTTAACTCTGCTCCTCCCGACTGTTCTTTGCCAACTCCGCCGCACTTCCCGTGCTCCCCGGTTCATCCAAGGTACCCCAGACAGTGGCCACAATACGCCTTTGCCCCGCAGCCTCCGCCGCCGGGCCGGTGGTGGCCTCCAGACCCATTTTCCCTTGCGCATGACGGATCACGGCGAACCCCCAGCGGATGTTGTCGCAAATGCAGTCCTGAGGTTTGAATAAAACCGCCACTCATCCGCCCCGTCATGCCTCAACCCGTGCTCCAGACCAGTCTCTGGGAATCCGTCAAATGCGACCTCAAGGGACTATTCCCGGAGGACGTATTCCAGATGTGGTTCGAGCCCATCCACTGCGTGGAGACCTCGGAGGACGGCCTCACCCTCGGCGTGCCGAATGATTTCGCGGCAATCTGGATCCACGACAACTACCTCGACCTCATCTCGCAGCGCCTGCGCCTGGCCGCCGGCCGCCTGGTGCACGTGACCCTCCGCAAAACCGAGTCGGGCAACGGAACGGCCGCCAGGCTGCCCGTCCTCGATCCCAAGGCCCGCCCCGGCACCGGCAAGCGCACCCTCCGCTACGACGAGCGGATGGCCGCCGCCAGCTCGCTCAACCCGCGCAACACCTTCGAGAACTTCGTCGTCGGCCCGAACAACCAGCTGGCCCACGCCGCCTCCCTGGCCGTCGCCGCGGCCCCCGCCCAGGCCTACAATCCGCTGTTCATCCACGGCTCGACCGGCCTCGGCAAGACCCACCTGATGCATGCCATTGGCCATAGCATCCTCCAGCGCAACCCGGAGACCAAGGTCGCCTACCTCTCCACCGAAAAATTCACCAACGAATATATCCACGCCATCCAGGAGAACGCCCTGACCAAGTTCCGTCAGCGCTACCGCAGCGTGGACGTGCTGCTGGTGGACGACGTGCAGTTCCTCGCCGGCAAGGAGCGCATCCAGGAGGAGTTCTTCCACACCTTCAACGACCTCTTCGAGTCCCAGAAGCAGATCATCATCTCCAGCGACCGCCCTGTCACCGAGATCGCCACGCTCGAGGCGCGCCTCGTCTCCCGCTTCCAATGGGGTCTGTCGGCCGACATCTCGTCACCCGACTTCGAGACCCGTGTCGCCATTCTCAAGACCAAGGCCGCCACGCTGAAGATCGAGCTGCCGCCCGCCGTGATCGATTTCATGGCGCAGCACATCTCGAAGAACATCCGCCGGCTCGAGGGCGCGCTCATCAAGATTTCCAGCTACGCCGCCCTCACGGGCAAGGTCCTCGACCTCGCCACCGCCGAGCACCTGCTCAAGGACGTTCTGATGGAGGAGGCGCAGAACCGCCTCAACATCGAGGGCATCCAGAAGCGTGTCGCCGACCATTACCAGATCCGCCACTCGGACATGACGAGCAAGCGCCGGCCCAACGCCATCGCCTTCCCCCGCCAGATCGCCATGTATCTCTGCCGCCAGCTCACCCGCCACTCCCTCCAGGAGATCGGCGAGGCCTTCGGCGGGCGCGACCACGGCACCGTCATCCACGCCGTCAAGACCGTCGAGAACATGATGGATCAGGACAACTCGGTGCGCGGCAGCGTGGATTTCCTGAAGACGCAGCTGTCCAAGTAATTTTCGATTTTCGATTCGCGATTTTCGATTAACGGAATCGCATTCTCGTCTCGGCAGATTGCTTGAAATCGAGAATCCAAAATCCAAAATCGAAAATTCAATGACTCTGAACCCCGAACAAAAGCAGGCAGTCGCCGCCTGGGTCGCCGCCGGCGACAATCTCTCGGCTGTCCAGAAGAAGCTCGCCGATCAATTCAAGATTTCGATGACCTACATGGATGTCCGCTTCCTCGTGGATGACCTCGGCCTCGAGCTGAAGAACGCCGCGCCCAAGGCCGACGCTGCCGATGTCGCCAAGACCCCCGCCGCCAATGTGGGCGGGGTGCCCCCACCCCGCTCCGGTGCCGGGGTGGAGCGCGTTGCCCCCAACGCGCCGGACGACGATGACCTGCCGGTTGACGAGTTGCCGGAAGCAGCCGGGGACGACCTGCCCCTCCCGCCCGCCGGCCCCGGCGGTGTCACCCTCGAACTGGATCGCATCGTGCGCCCGGGCTCGGTGGTCAGCGGCACCGTCACTTTCAGCGATGGCGTCACGGGCAAATGGGCCTTGGATCAGATGGGCCGCCTGATGCTCGAGACCCCGCAGAAGGGCTACCAGCCCAGCCCGGCTGATGTGAAGTCCTTCCAGCGCGAACTGCAGGTGCAGCTCCAACGACAGGGATTCTGATTTGTGTGGAGGGCCAGAGGTTCGACCTGTAGCGGCGCTCT
>DATFUQ010000061.1:0-7698 GCA_035260745.1 Lacunisphaera sp.
GCTGGGTGTCCGCGAACTGCTGCTCAAACCGCACACCTTGCGTTCACTGGGCACCGCGGTGCACCGTGTGCTGACGAAAACAACCCCAAACTGATATGCCTCGCATACTGCTGATCGACGACGACGAACTCTTCCGCAAAATGCTTCGCGCCACCCTGGCGGAACTGGGCTACACCGTGACTGAAGCGCGTAACGGCAAGGAAAGTCTGGCCCTGCACAAGAGCAATCCGGCGGATCTGGTCATCACCGACCTCATCATGCCGGAGAAGGAGGGCATTGAAACAATTTCCGAACTGCTCAGTCTGCAACCCGAGCTGAAAATCATCGCAATGTCCGGCGACGGACGGGTGTCGGCGAAGGATTACCTGCCCATCGCCAAATGGCTGGGCGCTGCTCGGGTTTTGACCAAGCCCTTTGCCAATGAGCACTGGCTTCGGCGATCGCCGAACTGCTGGCCGGGCCCTGAGCATCCAGGTCGGTCCGATTCCCGCGGCCAAATGTGCCGACGCCGGCAACCCGGCAAATTACGTTTGCGGACAGGGCCGGGTGTGAGCATCTAGACGGAGTGAAAATCCATGTGCTGCCGTCCGGCCCGATCCAGACCATCGGCTACCTGCTGACCGAATCCAAGCTGGGCGAGGCCGTGCTGGTGGACGCACCCGGTGGCATCCTGGCCAGGATTCAGCCGCTGCTGGCCAAGGAAGGCTGCACGCTGAAGGAACTGTGGCTGACGCACGGACATTGGGACCACACGCAGGACGGGGAGGCGGTGCGAAAGTCAACCGGCGCGCTGGTGCGGGCGCATCGCGCCGACCAGGGATTGATCGAGACTCCGGAGATCATGGAGGGCTTCATGGGGCAGAAAATGGGCCTGGTCGGGGTGAAGGTTGACGCTTGGATGGGACAGGGTGACAGGCTCAACGCGCTCGGACGGGTGTTCGAGGTGCGGCATGTGCCGGGCCACTGCCCGGGCAACATATTATTTTATACGGCGGAAGCGAAAGCGGCCTTTGTCGGCGACGCGCTTTTCAACGGCGGCGTGGGCCGCTGGGATCTGCCGGGCGGCAGCCTCGAGGTTTTGACCCAGTCCATCCGCGAGCAGATCTACACCCTGCCGGATGACACGGTCGTTTTTCCCGGCCACGGACCGCGGACGACCGTGGGGACGGAGAAGGAAAGCAACCCGTTCGTGGCGGCGGCGGCCCGATGAGCCAGGACGAACACGAGAGATTCATGCGTCGTGCGCTGGACATTGCCCGGCGCGGATGGGGTGACACGCATCCCAATCCGATGGTTGGCGCGTTGATCGTCGAGCATGGCGAGGTCGTCGCCGAGGGCTATCACGCGAAAGCCGGTGAAGCACACGCAGAGATCAACACCCTGCGGGCGCTCGGCCGGAAGCCGAAGCCCGGCGCCACGCTTTATGTGACCCTGGAGCCCTGCTGCACGCACGGCCGCACGCCGCCATGCACCGACGCTATTGTCGATGCCGGCATCGGGCGCGTCGTGGCGGGCGCGACGGATCCAAATCCAGCGCATTCCGGCAAGGGCTTCGAGGTTCTGCGGGCCGGAGGCGTGGAGGTGGTCACCGGGGTGCTGGCGGAGGAGTGCGCCGACTTGAATCTGATTTTCAACCACTGGATGGGCACGGGCCGGCCGTTGTTTGCCGCCAAGTCGGGCGTGACGCTGGACGGCAAGGTGGCGACGCGGACGGGTGACTCGAAATGGATCACCGGCGAGCAGTCGCGATCCGACGGGCATCGCTGGCGGCGGCTGTTCCCGGCCATCGCCGTGGGCGCCGGGACCGTGCGGGCCGATAATCCGCGGCTGACGGCCCGGATGGGCGGGGCGGAGTGGTGCCCGTGGCGCTTCGTGTTCGACGGATTGCTGCGCACGGTGGCGGACAAGGCCATGCCTAATGTCTACACCGATGAGTTTCGCGAGCACACCATCGTGGTGACCACCCCGCATGGCGGCCTGGGCTACGTGCGCAAGCTGAACGCGCTCGGCGTCAAGACCTGGGTGCTGCCCGCCAGTTCGCCCAAGGTCAATTTTAGCGACTTCCGCAAGCGCTGCACGGAGGAAGGCATCACCGGGGTGTTTTTTGAGGGCGGGGCGCAACTGCTGAGCGAACTGCTCCAGGCCCGCGAACTGGAATACCTGCTGGTCTACCACGCCCCGGTGCTCTTTGCCGACGAGAAGGGCAAAAGCATCCTGCGCGGCCTGCGGACGGAGACGCTCGCCAACGCGATCCGGCTCGAGCGCGTGCGGCATGAGGCGCACGGCGACGACACGCTGATGCGCGGTTTCATCAAATACCCGGAGAAGATGTTCGTGGACGAGGCGGTCTTCACCCGGAAGCTTTACGGCGAGTGAGGACGATCCATCTCGCCAGTGGGAATCCACACAAGGCGCGGGAAATGCAGGCGCTGGCCGATGCGTCGGGTCTGCCCGTGAAGATTGTTGCGGCCGCGAACATGCCCGTGGTGGTGGAGGACACCGGCACGTTTGCAGGCAACGCCCGGAAGAAAGCCCTGGCACTTCAAGCCCTGCTGCCACCCGGCGCGTGGGTGCTGGCCGACGACAGCGGCCTGTGCGTCGATGCGCTCGGCGGCGAGCCGGGCGTGGAGTCGGCCTACTACGCCGGTCCGCAGGGCGACTATGCGGCCAACCTGAGAAAACTCACCGAAGTCACGCGCCATGTGCCGGACGACAGGCGCGGGGCGCACTTCGTCTGCGTGCTGGTGCTGCGCGGACCGGACGGAGTGGAACGGGTTTTCGAAGGTCGCTGTCCCGGCGCGTTGCGGCGCGAGCCGGAAGGCCGGGGCGGCTTCGGCTACGATCCACTTTTCATCCCGGATGGTCATGACCGGACCTATGCAGAACTGCACGAGGCGGAGAAAAACAAAATCAGCCACCGCGGACGCGCCTGGCGCTTCCTGGCCGACTGGCTCAGATCAAGCAGGCCGGTCTGACTGGCTGGCCTCGACATACAGAGCGGCGGCTTGGGCGCGCCGGGCGATGTTCAGTTTGGTGAATACGGTCGCCACGTAGTTCTTGACGGTCTTTTCGGACAGGCCGAGTTGGTCGCCAATCTCCTTGTTCGTCTTTCCCTCCGCCAGCAAGGCCACCACGCGCCGCTCCTGCGGTGACAGCAGGTTGAGCTTGTCGGCCGCCGACTGGCTGCCGCGATGCTTCACCAGATTCAGCGCCTGCCCGGCCATCGAGGGGTCGAGCACGGAATTCCCTGCGGCCACGGTCCGAAGCGCCGCCGCCAGCGCCGCCCCGTCATTATCTTTGAGCAGATAGCCCAGGGCACCCGCGCTCATTGCTTCCTGCAGATTGTACTTGTCACTGCTGGAGGTAAGAATCAGCACCCGGGTTTGCGGGCGCACCTTGAGCAGGTCGCGGCAGGCGACCAGTCCGGATTTGTCCGGCAGGTGAAGATCCAGCAATACCACGTCGGGCTTCAACTGGCCCACGGCCGTCACACCGGCGGCGGCCGTGCCGGCCTCGCCCACAATCACGATCTCCGCGCAATCCTCGAGCGCGCTGCGCAGCCCCAGCCGGATGAGGGGGCTGTCGTCCACCAGCAGCACGCGGATGGTTTTGGCGTCTGGCGCAGCGCTCATGCGGGCGAAGCAACGGGCAGGGTGAGCAATACGCGAGTCCCTTTTCCCGGGGCGGACTCGACGCGCAGCTGGCCGCCGAGCGAGCTGGCCCGCGCCTGCATGTTGGTCAGGCCGTGGCCCGTGCCGGGGTGAGCCGGACCGGCGGTGAAACCGCGGCCATCATCCTGCACGGCCAGCGCGAACTCCTGGTCGCTCCGGCCGGCGAGGAGCGTGATATGGCGGGCGTGTCCATGGCGCAGGCTGTTGCTCACGGCCTCGCGCAGGATGTTCATGATTTCCGCGATCTGGTGCGCGGGGATGAGTTCGACCGCCGCCACGTCGAGTCGTTGCTCGATGTGCACCTCGCCATCCGTCGGCAGCGAACCAAGCATGCCGGCCACCGCCCCGGCAAATGACTGACCGTTGACCCGGGAGGGCTCGAGCTCCTGCAGGTAGGCCCGCACTTCCTGGTTCAACCGACGCAACTCGGTCATGCACTGGTCCACGCGCCGCCTCATTTCTACGGGCAGCGGGGCTTTTTTCTGCACACTCTCCAGGGTCAGGCAGACGGCGTAAAGGGTCTGGCAGATATTGTCGTGCAGTTCGCGGCCCAAGCGCACGCGCTCGGCCACCGAATGGCCCAGCAGGGTGCGGTTGACCTGCAAATCCTCCTCGGCGCGCATCCGGGCCCCGTGCTCCTGCTCCAGGGCCACGGTGCGCTCGTTGGATATTTTGGCGAAATGTTCCATCCCGAACGCCTGGGCGCGGGTAGCGGCCCATGGTCCGCGGGAGCCTCCGTCCTGCGGCAGCGAGCTGCGCGATTCCAAGGCGACAATCAACAGCGGGACGAGGGCGAGCAGGAGGGCGAGCAGCACGATGACCGCGACCATTCGCTGGTGCAGAATCTGCACGCGCAGCAAGGCCGGGGGGGCAAAGGCAACCCGGACCTGCCAGCCGGGCGCGCCGGCCACATCCTGGGTGAAGGTGAGGGCGGAGGCGGCGTGTGCTCCGGCCGGGGGCGGCGAGTCGGACCGGAAGAATTCCACCGTGCCGTCGAGCATGGCGCCGAGCTCGCGCTGGAAAGCCTGGTCCCATTTTTCCGGCGGCCGGCCGCTCAGCGTCACCGCCCGCGCCAGCCGTACCCGCTGTTCCTCGATCGCGACGGTCTGCAACTGCCGGGTCTCGCGGTTCAACCACCACTGCAGCGTCAGCGCCGCGCTCAGAAAGAGCAGGAGCAGCAGCAGGGCCAGGCCGAGCGAGCGCGTGTTGAGGTTCATTGTATCGGGCTTTCAGGGTGCAGAATAGACCGTCCGAGGCGAGCGCGTCAAAACCTTCGACAAATGCCCCGGGGCAGGTAGGTTTTTGACCCTTTTATGCAGTCTTTCTATATCACCACCGCCATCGACTATGTGAACGGGGCGCCGCACGTGGGCCACGCCTATGAAAAGGTGCTGACCGACGTCATCGCGCGTTTCCGCCGGCAGATGGGCGACCGGGTGCATTTTCTGACCGGGGCCGACGAGCACGGGCAAAAGGTCCAGGCCAGCGCCAAGAAAGCCGGCCTTGACCCGCAGAGCTATGTTGACCGGGCGAGCGCGGACTTCCGCGCGCTCTATGATCGTCTGAACGTTTCCTATGACGACTTCATCCGCACCACCGAGCCGCGCCACAAGAAGGTCGTCCGCGCCATGCTCCAGCAGCTCTTCGACAAGGGCGAGATCTACCAGGCGGAATACAAGGGCTTCTACTCGACGCGCCAGGAGCAGTTCCTCCAGGAAAAAGACCGGCTGCCGGATGGCACCTGGCCCGAGATTTTCGGGGAGGTCACCGAGATTGTGGAGGCGAACTACTTCTTCAAGCTCCGCCAGTATCAGGAATGGCTGGTGCAGTTTCTAACCGACCACCCCGACTTCATCTTCCCGCGCTACCGGCAGAAGCAGGTGCTCGAGTTTCTCAAGGAGCCGCTCAACGACCTCTGCATCTCGCGTCCGAAGGAGCGGCTGGAGTGGGGGATTCCGCTGCCGTTTGACGAAAGCTACGTCACCTACGTCTGGTTCGACGCGCTGGTGAACTATTATTCCGCTGTGATCGACAAGGATCTGTGGCCCGCCACGTGGAATCTCATCGGCAAGGACATCCTCGTACCGCCCCACGCGGTGTATTGGCCGATCATGCTCAAGGCGTGCGGCCTGCCCCCGCCGAAAGGCCTGTTGGTCCACGGTTGGTGGCTGCAGAGCGGGGCGAAGATGTCTAAAAGCACCGGCACGGTCGTGAACCCGCTCGCCCTCGTCGACGAATTCGGCGTCGACGCCTTCCGCTACTTCCTGATTCGCGAGATGAACGTCGGCCAGGACAGCGAGTTTACCCGCGAGCAATTCCTTGTCCGCTATAACAGCGAGCTGGCGAACAACCTCGGCAATCTCGTCAACCGCACCCTCAACATGACGACCCGCTTTGCCGGCGGCGCGGTGCCGGAGGCCGGAGCTGCCGGGGATCTCGAGCGTGCTTTGCAGGACTTGTGGACGAAGACTCGCGATGAATTCATTCCGCTCTGCGAGGGTTTCCAGTTTCACACGGCGCTGGAGCGCGCCATGTTTTTCCTGACCGAGACCAACGCCTACATTGAGAAGCGCGCGCCGTGGAAACTCGGCAAGTCTTCCGAGCCAGCGGACCAGGCCCTGCTTCGTACCTCGCTCGCCACGATGGCCGAGGCGCTGCGGCTCGCGGTTGCGCTTATCCAGCACGTTACGCCCGCGACCACGGAGCGGATCAATGCCGTGCTCGGTTACAAGCCCGTGTCAGTCTGGCGCGATGAGTTGGTGTGGGGGACGAAGCTCACCGGCGCCAAGGTGGCCCCGGCGCTCGTGCTTTTTCCGCGCCCAGTATCGGCCGACAAGCCGTGAACATTCTGCCGGTCAATCCGACCGATAACGTCACGCCCGAGTCGCTGCACGCGTTTCTGGTCCAATGCTGCGCACTGGCCCGCAAGGCCGGCCGGCCGCAACTCGTCAGCATCAGCCTCGCCGTCGATCACCTCGATCCGCTGGCCGTGCTGGAATCGATCTTCGAGCCCTCCCAGCTGCATTTCTACGCCGAGCGTCCGGCCCAGGGTTTCGCCGTGGCCGGGGCGGAAGCCGTGCTGGAGTTCACCGCCGCCGGCCCGGAACGCTTTGGCGCCGCCCGCGACTACATTGCGCAGGTGCTGGCGGACACCATCGCGGTCGGCCCGCTCGACGCGCCGTTTGCGGGTCCGCATTTCTTTTTCGCCAACGGCTTCTCGGCCGACACCGCCGCCGGGGCCGCGTTTCCGGCGTTGCGACTATTTGTGCCGCGCTGGCAGGTGGCGCGCAGCGGGGACACCACGGTCGCCGTCGCCAACCTGCTGGTCACGGCCGACGCGCCGGTCGACCTGATCGCGGCCAAAGTCTGGAAGGCGCACGCCAAGTTCCGGGCCTTCGACTACCGCAGTGCGCGGCGCAAGGATCGTCCTTCCGCGCCGATCCAGGCCGAGGAGATCGGCGGCGCGGGCGCCTACCAGCGCGCCGTTACCCAGGCCTTGGCCGAGATTGCGCGGGGTGATTACCAGAAGGTCGTGCTCGCGCGGGCCCGGCGGCTGACGACTCCCGAGAAATTTCACCCGCTCGGCGTGCTCAATCACCTGCGCCAGCATTATCCCAGTTGCTATGCCTTCTCCATCGCGAACGGCCGGGGCCAGAGTTTCATCGGCGTGAGCCCGGAGCGGCTGGTGCGCGTGGCGGGCGGCCGGATGCACACCGAGGCGCTGGCCGGGTCGGCGGCGCGCGGTGAATCGGCCAGCGAGGACGCCGCGCTCGCCCGGGGCCTGTTGCAAAGTGAGAAGGACCTCCGCGAACACCGGCTGGTCCTCGAGTCCATCGCCCGGTGGGTGGCGGACCTGGGCTTGAAGCTCGAGCATGCCGACCAGCCGCGCCTGCTGGGTCTCGCCAATGTGCAGCACCTGCACCTGCCGATCAGCGCCACGCTGCCGGCGGGCACGCACATCCTCGAATTGCTGGCCCGCTTGCACCCGACACCGGCGGTCGGCGGCACGCCGCGCGGGCCGGCGGTG
>DATFUQ010000062.1:0-8849 GCA_035260745.1 Lacunisphaera sp.
GGCGTCGAGGCCCAGTTCGACTCCGAGGCCGCCTACTCCAACATCAAGGACCTCGTTGCGAAACAGGGCGTCATCTTCGTCAACTCGACCGAGGGCCTGCGCGAACACCCGGAGATTTTCCGGAAATTCTTCGGCAAGGTCATCCCGACCGGCGACAACAAGTTTTCCGCGCTCAACAGCGCGGTGTTCTCCGGCGGCTCGTTCATCTACGTGCCCAAGGGCGTGAAGGTCGCGCAGCCGCTGCAGGCCTACTTCCGCATCAACGCGGAAAACTTCGGCCAGTTCGAGCGCACCCTCATCATCGCCGACGAGGGCAGCGAGGTCGTCTACATGGAGGGCTGCACCGCGCCGAAGTTCTCCACCTCCACGCTGCACAGCGCGGTGGTCGAGCTCGTCGCGCTCAAGGGCGCGAAGATCCAATACATCACCGTCCAGAACTGGGCGAACAATGTCTTCAACCTCGTCACCAAGCGCGGCGTCGCGCACGAGGACGCCGAGATCAAGTGGATCGACTGCAACATCGGCAGCCGGCTCACCATGAAGTATCCCGGCGTCGTGCTGAAGGGCGAGCGCGCCCGCGGCGAGGTCTTGTCCATCGCGCTGGCCAACGACGGCCAGCACCAGGACACCGGCGCCAAGATGATCCACGCCGCCAACAACACGACGTCCAACATCATCGCGAAGTCCATCTCCGTCGGGCAGGGCCGCTCGACCTACCGCGGCGTCGTCCACATCCCGAAGCACCTCAAGGGCTGCAAGAACAACACCGAGTGCGACGCGCTGCTGATCAACACCAACAGCCGCACCGACACCTACCCGGCCATCTCCGTCCGCGGCGACCGCAACGCCACGCAGCACGAGGCCAGCGTCTCGAAAGTCAGCGAAGACATGATCTTCTACATGCAGTCCCGCGGCCTCACCGAGGCGCAGGCGATGAGCCTCGCCGTCAACGGCTTCATCAACGACCTCGCCCGCCAGTTTCCGATGGAATATTCCGTCGAGCTCAAGCGGCTCATCGATCTGGAAATGGAAGGATCCGTAGGCTAAACCAGAATTAAACGCGGAGGTCGCAGAGGGCACGGAGCATCAGGCCAAACCCTTTTCTTCTCCTCCGCGTCCTCTGCGACCTCCGCGTTTAAAAAAGCATTTTCCGCAATGTCCGCCGCCACTCTTACCGAAACCAAATCCCTCACCGGCTCATTCACCCGCGAAGCCTTCGCCGCCCACCTCGAGCGCGTGAAGCACCTCCCCGTCTGGTGGCTCGACCGCAAGCGCGCCGCCTACGAGCGGTTCGCCGCCGCCCCCATGCCCAAGCGCACCAACGAGGGCTGGCGCTTCTCCAATCTCGCCACACTCACGCTCGAGGGCTTCAACCTGCCCGCCGCCATCCGTTTTGATCAGATGGCGCACCGCGAGATCGGCGTGCAGGGTGCCGGGCACCTGGTTTTCGCCAACAACCGGCTCGTGACGCAACAGGCGCTCGACGCCGATGCCGCGCGCAAGGGCATTGTCTTTGACACCCTGCAGCACGCACTGCTCAAGCACGGCGACCTCGTGAAGGCGCACCTGCTGGCCCAACCCTCGAAGCTCGGCTCGGATAAATTCGCTGCGCTGCACGAGGCTTTCCTCGAGAACGGCGCCTTCATCCATGTGCCCAAGGGCGTCGAGGCCGCGCTGCCCGTCGGCGTGTTCCATTACGCCTGCGGCGCGGGTGCCGCCGTGTTCCCGCACACGCTCGTCATTGCCGAGGAGAACGCGAAGATCACCGTCGCCGACTTCTTCCGCTCCGAAAAAACCGCGGAGATTCACTTCGCCTGCGGCGGCAACGACCTCTACGTCGGCCATGGCGCGCAGGTCACCTACATCGCCATGCAGGACTGGAGCCGCGAGACTCTCTCCTTCCAATTCAATGCCACCGTCGCGAAGCGCGACGCCAAGGTGCTCTCGCTCAACCTCCACGCCGGCGCCCGCCAGGCGCGGCACGAGTCCTTCTCCCAGCTGCAGGCCCCCGGCGCGCACTCCGAGATGCTTGCGCTCACGGTCGCGCACGGCACGCAGGAGTTCGACCAGCGCACGCTGCAAATCCACCAGGCGCCCAACACCAGCTCGAACCTGCTCTACAAGAATGCCCTGCTCGACCAGGCGAAGACCATTTTCTCCGGCCTGATTGTCGTTGATCCCGACGCGCAGAAGACCGACGCCTACCAGAGCAACCGCAACCTGATGCTCAGCGACGAGGCCGAGGCCAACTCGCTGCCCGGTCTCGAGATCCAGGCCAACGACGTGCGCTGCACGCACGGTGCCACCTCGGCCCGCATCGACCGCGAGCAGGAATTCTACCTCGAGTCCCGCGGCATCAATCCCGCCCAGGCGCAGGAGCTGCTCGTGTTCGGTTTCTTCGAGGAAGTCCTCGGCAAGATCGAGCACCAGGAGCTGCACGACACCCTGACCGAGATCATCCGCGCCAAATTCAAGGCCAACTAAGCCATGAGCACGCCCGACAAACGCGACCGCATCCTGTCCCGCGAGGTCACCGTCACGCAGATCCCCAGCGGCGACAAGCAGACGCTGTTCAAGGGTGATTCCATCTTCATCCATCAGGTGCTCGGCGGCAGCTACACGGTGCAGACCTCGACCGGGCTCTACCGGCTCGACGGCAAGGACGCCGACGCGATCGGCGAGACCGTCGCCGTGCAGACTGTCACCGCGGCCACGCTCGCTGGCGGCGCGCCCAACCCCGAGGCCATCTGGGACCAGCTGCGCAAGGTTTTCGACCCTGAGATTCCCGTCAACATCGTCGACCTCGGCCTCGTCTATAACATGGACGTCGCCAAGCAGGACGAGGGCGGCTTCAAGGTAAATGTCGACATGACGCTCACCGCGCCCGGTTGCGGCATGGGCCCGGCGATCGCCGAGGACGCCAAGGGCAAGATTCTCCTCGTCCCCGGCGTCAGCACCGCCGACGTCCGCATCACCTGGGACCCACCGTGGAACCAGTCGATGATTTCCGAAGAGGGAAAGATGAAGCTCGGGCTGATCTGAAATCGCCTCACTTCAGCGTCTTGACCACCGCGCGCGGCGCGCGCAGCGCAGTGCACTTCAAGCCGTCCTCGCCGTTGCGCACAAAGTAACTGAACAGAAAGACACTGTCCGCCGGGGTCTGGCGCCCCTGATTAAGGTGCAAATAACGCTCCACCTGCCGCGCAAACCTGCTAGTCATTTCCTGCCATGAGCCATCCCCTTCCCCTGTTCGGCATCCTGGCCCTGCTTGCCTCCGTCAGTTGCGCCGCCCCCGCCCCGGAGCTTTTCAACGGCCGCGACCTGGCCGGCTGGGAGTTTGTCGGCACCCCCACCACCGGCATCGGTGCCGCCTGCAAGCTGATGCCCGCCGGCGTCATCGCCGCGGCCGGCTCGCCCGTGGGCTTCATCGCCACCACCGCCAGTTACGCCAACTACCGGCTGCACGCCGAATGGCGCTGGCCGGGCAAACCCGGCAACAGCGGCGTGCTCGTCCACATCAGCTCCGGCCCGAAGGACCGCGCCTGGCCGCTCAGCTTCCAGATGCAGACGAAGAACAAGTCCGTTGGCGACCTTCTGCCCATGGCCGGCGCGACCTTCACCGAGCCTCTGACCAGCGCGCCCGGTGCGGCCACGGCCATCCGCGCCCACCATGCGCCCGACAGCGAAAAGCCCGCCGGCGAATGGAACACCTGCGACATCACCTGCCGCGGCGACATCATCGAGGTGACCATCAACGGCGTGCTCCAGAACCGCGTCACCGGATGCTCCTTGCACGAGGGCCGGGTCGGGTTCCAGTTCGAGGGCACGCCGTTTGAACTGCGCAACGTCCGCCTAGTCCGACTTGACTAAGGGCGGACAAAGCCACGGTCTGTCCTTTCCTTGATTCCCGCCGACATGGACGAAAAGCATCCCAGCCACCCGAAGTTCTGGAACAACCGCTACCTGCGGGGGGAGACGCCGTGGGATTTCGGGGGCATCCCCGCGGATTTGCGCGTCTTCCTCCGGAAAAAGCACAAGGGTGCCCGCGTGCTCATTCCCGGCTGCGGTTTCGGTCACGAGATCAAAGCCTTCGCCGACGCCGGCTATGATGTCACCGCCATCGACCTCGCGCCCGCCGCGGTCGAGCGGGCACGCGCGCTCGCGGGTCCCGGACTGGCCGACCGCGTGTTGCTGGGAGACTTTTTCAAGCACGATTTCCCGGCCGCCTCGTTCGATGTCATCTACGAGCGCAACTTCGTCTGCGCGCTCCTGCCCGACCGGCGCGAGGCCTACCGGGACCGCATGGCGCAATTGCTCAAATACAGCGGCGCGCTCCTCGGCTATTTCTACTACCAGACGCCCGACCTGAAGTCCGGTCCGCCGTTCGGCTTCGCCTGGGGCACGGCCGACGAACTTTTCTCGCGCTATTTTCTCCTGACCAAGGACGTCGCCGTGAACGATTCGCTGAAGCTCTTTGCCGGCCGCGAGCGCTGGCAGGAGCGCCGCCGGACCAGTTATTCCGGTTGAGCCCCGGCCGGGGGCCGCCACTGCCCATGCCTGAATCCTTCTACGAACAGCTCGCCGCCCTCGAACGCGAGGGCCCGGCCTTCGCGCTCGTCGTGCTGGTGGAGTCGCTCGGCAGCACGCCGCAGGACTCCGGCGCGAAGATGCTTGTCACCACGGCCGGCTTGCACACGGGCACCATCGGCGGGGGCAAGGTCGAGGCCAAGGCCCTCGCCCTCGCGCAGGAAATGCTCACCGCGGGCGCCGCCAGGCCGGCCTTCGTCAACTGGGCGCTCAAGACCGATGTCGGCATGACCTGCGGCGGCTCGGTGAAACTTTATTTCGAGCCGCACGTGGCCGGCGGGGCGGGCGCCGCCTGGCCCATCTGGATTTTTGGCGCCGGCCATGTCGTGCAGGCCCTCGTGCCCGTGCTGGCGCCGCTCGACTGCCAGCTCACCGTCGTCGACCCGCGGCGCGAATGGCTCGACCGTCTACCTCGCGCCCGCAACGCCCGCTACGTCGAGGCCGCCGAACCTGCCGATCTCGTGCCCTCGATGCCCGGCCACGCCTTCCTGCTTTGCCTGACCAAGGGCCACGCCTCCGACCGGCCCGTGCTGCAGCGCGCGCTGGCCGGGCGGAATTTTCCGTTCGTCGGTGTCATCGGCAGCGCGTCCAAGGCGAAGGTGCTGCAGAAGGAACTCGTCGCCGCCGGCCTGCCTGCTGCGCGCGCGAAACAATTCCATTGCCCGGTCGGCCTTGATTTCGGCAGCAACGACCCGCGCGAGATCGCCCTCAGCATCGCCGCCCAGCTGCTCACCGAGCGGGATCGGTTGCGCACGAAATAAAGCGACCTCAGCCCTCCCGCTCGAGCACAAACAGGTGATTGAGCCCGCCCTGGAACCGCGAACGATGCACCAGCTTGAAGCTCGGCTCGGGGAAAATCCGGAGAGTATCACCCGGCTCGAAACCATAGTGTTCCTCCAGTGACATCCCGTCGATCAGCCGCAGGAACCGGAGAACGGCCAGGATGTGGTCCACCGCCTTGGCTGGCACGGTGATGATCACCCGGCCCCCTGGCCGCAGTAGTTCATGGCACGCGACCGCCAAGGCGGCCTGCTGGGCCGTCGGGATATGCTCGAGCACCGCGAG
This sequence comes from Lacunisphaera sp., assembly GCA_035260745.1. Classification (GTDB taxonomy): domain Bacteria; phylum Verrucomicrobiota; class Verrucomicrobiia; order Opitutales; family Opitutaceae; genus Lacunisphaera. The sequence goes on from DATFUQ010000062.1 coordinate 5,653, forward strand.
TATCGTCACCACATCCCAGCCGCTTTCCGCCGGGCGCACGGCCGGAAAAAAACCCGGCACTACCGTGAAATTTCGTCCAGCCAGGGCCGAGGGGCACAACGGCTCCACGCCATAGCCGCGCTGCAACCTGTTACCAAGCGCCATGAACAATTCGCCCTCGTGGGCCCCGATATCGATGATCCGCGCGTTGGTCGGAATGAACCGCAGGGCCTGGCGCATTCGCCAGCGCTGGATAAAACGATCCAGTGCCTTCATGCCCGCTCGGTGAGCCGTCCCTGGATTGCCGTAAAGATCGCCTCGCCGGTCGCGGGTGACGCCAACGGCACTTCGCCGCCCGCCAGACCGAACGCCGCCACGGCGTCACGGATCGCCTCACGCACCGAGAACGCCAGCATCAGCGGCGGCTCGCCCACGGCCTTGCTGCCGTGGATGGTGTTCGGTTGCGTCGCCTTGGGCAGCAAGGTGACGTTGAACTCGATGGGCGCGTCGCTGAACGCGGGAATCTGATAGGTGCTGGCGCTGTGCGTGAGGAGCCGGCCCGCCTTGTCCCAGCGCAATTCCTCACGCGTCAGCCAGCCCATGCCTTGCACGAAGCCGCCTTCGATCTGCCCGCGGTCCACGCCGGGGTTGAGCGAGTCGCCCACGTCATGGACGATGTCCACGCGCCGCACGCGGTGCATGCCGGAGAAACCGTCCACCTCCACCTCGGCCACGGCCGCGCCGCAGGCAAAGTAATGGAACGGCCGGCCCTCCGATTTGACCCAGTCCCATTTCACACCGGGTGTCCTGTAGTAGCCGGTGGACGAGAGGCTGATGCGCTCCGTGTAGGCCTTCGCGCACATCTTGGCGAACGGGATGCCCTGTTCCGTGCCCTTCACGCGCACCCGGCCGCTGGAAAACTCGATCTGGTCGGTGGTCGTGCTGAGCAGCGCCGCCGCAACGGGCAGCAACCGCTCGCGCAGGGTCGTGCAAGCCGCTGCCACCGCCATGCCGTTGAGGTCGGCCCCGCTTGACGCGGCGGTGGCCGAGGTGTTCGGCACCTTGTCGGTGCTCGTGGTCATCAACCGGATGCTCGCCGCCGGCAGACCCAGCTCGCGCATCGCGACGCCAAGGATCTTGGTGTGGAGCCCCTGGCCCATCTCGGTGCCGCCGTGGTTCACCTGCACCGAGCCATCCTGGTAAATATGCACCAACGCCCCGGCTTGGTTGTAGTGCGACAGGGTGAAGCTGATGCCAAATTTCACCGGCGTGACGGCCAGCCCGCGCTTGCTGTGCGGGTTGGCGCGATTCCATGCGTCCACTGCGGAGCGGCGCGACGTAAATTCCGCCTTCGCCAGCACCTGCCGCCAAAGGTCGTTGATGCGGTTGTCGCCGATGTCCTCCTGGTAGTGCGTGCGGTTGGTCTCACCGGTGCCGTGATAGAGATTGCGCTCGCGCGCGACTTCCGGCGGCAGCCCGAGCCGGCGCGCGATGCGGTCGATGATCTCCTCGATGACGATCATGCCCTGCGGTCCGCCGAAGCCGCGGAACGCCGTGTGCGAGGTCACGTTGGTCTTGGCGACCCGGCCGCTGAAATGCACCGCGGGAATGTAGTAGGCGTTGTCGAGATGGAACAGCGCGCGGTCGTTGATCGCCGTGGAAAGATCGAGCGACCAGCCGCCGTCCGACACCAGCTCGACCTGCGCCGCGAGCAGCCGGCCCTCGTGATCGTGACCGACGGCGTATTTCGCACTAAACGGATGCCGCTTGCCCGTCAGCTTCATGTCGAGGTCGCGGTCGAGCTGCACCCGCACCGGCCGGCGGGTTTTCACCGCCGCCAGCGCGACCAGCGCGGCGAAGGCGTTGCCCTGCGTCTCCTTGCCGCCGAAGCCGCCGCCCATCCGCGGCGACTGGACGACCACCTTGTGCCGCGCCACGTGCAGCACCTCCGCCACGACGGCCTGGATCTCGGACGGGTGTTGCGTCGAGGAATTCACCAGCACCGTGCCGTCCTCGCCCGCCTCGGCCCACGCCGCGTGCGACTCGAGGTAAAAATGCTCCTGCCCGCCGAATTCGAATTCGTCCGCGAACTTCGCCGGGGCGGCCGCCAGCGCCGCCGCCACGTCGCCGCGCGACAGGACGTGCGGCTCGGTGTGGTAGCTGTCCTGCGCGATGGCGGCGGACAGACCGATGACGGCGGGCAGCGGTTCATATTCCACCTCCACCAGCGCCGCCGCCGCGCGGCAGGCGGCCAGGGATTCACCGACCACGCAGGCCACCATCTGGCCGTGAAACAAAATCTCCTTGTCCGCCAACAACGGCTCGTCGTGCCGCACCGGCCCGGTGTTGTTCTCACCGGGAATGTCCTCCGCCAGCAGGACGGCATGGATGCCCAGCGCCTGCCGGGCCTTGGTCGCATCGCGTCGCAGGATTTTCGCCCGGGCGTGCGGGGCGCACACCGGCCAGACGTCGAGCATCCGGCGGCGCTGCGCCGTGTCGTCCACATACATCGCGTGGCCGGTCACGTGGCCTGTGGCGCTCTCATGGGCCAATTTGCGCGAGGGATCGATCCCGGTCCATCGGGTGTCGCCGGTGAAACCGAGGTCGGCGTCCTGCGCCTCGCTCTGCTCGCCCGAGACAAATTTCTCCCACAGGCTGACGACCAGCTCGCGACGGTATTCGGCGCCGCCGCGCGCGTCGTCGATCGGCTGGTATTCGTCGCGAAGAATCTGCGCCACCCGGCCGGCGGCCTCCGTGAATTTTTTTCCGACCAAGGCCTTCTCGGCCTTGCGCGCCCGACTCGTCATGGCCGCCACGCCGCCGTAGGCGATGCGCGCCTTGCGGACCACGCCCGCCGCGTCGCAATCCACGCAGAACGCGCCGGCCACAATGCTGATGTCGAGTTCGCGGCGCTTGGAGACTTTCAGGAAATCCACCCGGCGCGCCAGCCCGCGGCCCGGGCCGTCGCGCGGCAGCACGATCTCGCGCATGATCTCGCCGGGTTTCAGCACGGTCTGGCGGTAGCCGGTGAAAAAATCCGCCAGCGCGACAGTGCGCTCGCCCTTGGCCGTGACCAGCACCACGCTGGCGTCGAGGGTCAGCAGCACCGGTGCGCTGTCGCCAATGGGCGAGGCGGTCACGAGATTGCCGCCCAGCGTGGCGCGGTTGCGGATCTGCCGGGCAGCGAACACGCGCAGCATTTTCGCGAACGAGGGATA
>DATFUQ010000063.1:0-4442 GCA_035260745.1 Lacunisphaera sp.
CCCGCCCCTTTCGACCAATCGATCGCAAATAGGCCGGCACGCCCCCGGAGTCATGGGGAGTGGATGCAAAGCTTTGCATTGCATTGTTGCAGCAATATTTTTTGCTGAAAAAACGCCACCCGCCACCCTGGAGCAACCGCCCGGCTGCTTCTGACATAGGGTGCCAGCCCTATCGCCCCTGTTCAGTCTTTGGAGCAAAAAATAAAAGCGGGGCATTTTTTGGCTTGCGATGCAAACGTTGTCATTTAATCGTCAACCAGCCCCCGCCGATGCGCCCCTGCATTGGCATCCACCCACCCCAGCACGGCCAGACATGCTTTTCGGCAAGGCTTTCCTCGTTATCGCACGATCTGCGCTCGGCGCCGCCTGCTGCGCGTCATTCCTGCTTGGCGGGCCGGCGCTCCACGCCGCGTCTGCCGCCCAACCTCACCCGCCGGCCGCCTTGAGCCCGGCGGACGATCAGCTGCTCGACGAGATCGAACACGCGGGCTTTAAATTCTTCGTCGAGCAGGCGCATCCCCGCACCGGCCTGGTGCGTGACCGCGCGCGCGCCGACGGCTCCGCCAGCGAGGGCAAGGCCAGCGTCGCGGCGTCCGGCTTTGCCTTCAACGTCTGGGCCATCGCCGTCGAACGCGGCTGGGTGTCGCGCGCCAAGGCCATCGAATATGTGCGCTCAGCGCTGCGTTTTCTTGTTTCCCAGGCGCCGCGCCAGCACGGTTTCTTCTACCATTTCATGGAAATGGACACCGGCGCCCGCGCCTGGACGTGCGAGTTGTCATCCATCGACTCCAGCCTGCTCTACGCCGGGGCGATCGTGGCGCGCGAATATTTCGCCGATCCCGAGATCACCGCACTCGTGAACCGCCTGCTGGGCGACGTCGACTGGAATTGGTTTCGTAACGGCGGACAGCTCGTCTCGCTGAGCTGGCATGACGAAACCGGGTTCTCGCGCTACCGCTGGAACAAATACTCCGAGCACATCCTGATGAGCTTCCTGGCCCTCGGCCTGTCCCCGCGGCCGCTCGAGGCCGCCTACTGGCGGAGTTGGGAGCGCGCGCCCATCGGACGCTACCAGGACTTTGTCTACCTCCAGGAGTCGCCGCTGTTTGTTCACCAGTTCCCCCAGGCTTTCCTGGATCTGCGCAACCGCCGCGACGCCTCCGTCGACTATTTCCAGAACACCCGGCTGGCTACGCTCGCCCAGCGCCAGTTCAGCCTCGACCTCCGTCCGGAATTTCCCGCCTGGAGCGACAAGCTCTGGGGCCTGACGGCCTCCGATTCCGCCACCGATTACAAGATTTGGGGTGGCCCGCCGCGGACGTTGGGCAATAACGCGCCCGATGGCACGATTGTGCCGTGTGCCACGGCGGGCTCCCTGCCTTTTGCCCCTCGGGAAACCCTTGCGGTGCTCCACCACCTGCGCACTGCCTACGGCGACCGCCTCTGGAAACGCTACGGCTTCGTCGACGCATTCAATCCGCATACCGGCTGGGTGAATTCCGACGTCCTCGGTATTGATTTGGGCATTTCGGTGGTGCAGGCCGAGAACTTACGCACCGGACTTGTCTGGCGGCTCTTCATGCAGTCGCCCGAGGCGAAGCTGTCCCTCGCCAAGGCCGGCTTCCTCTCCACGGCCCGCGAACTCGATGCCGACCAGCAGGCCCAGGTCCTCGCCCGCGCCCGCGACGCCTGGCGCTCCCTGCAGTCGCAACCGGCCGGCGCCGGCCTGCAACTCACCGCCCTCGTCGCGGCGCAACAGCTCGGGCTCCTTACCGCCAACGACCTGATCAGCACCGCACGCGCGCTGCTTGCGACCGGGGCCACCCCCGATCACGGGGCGGAAGCCGCCCAGTATGCCGCCAGCCTCATCACCCTGCGCCAGACCTTTCCGGCCCTCGAGACCGAGGCGACCCGTCAGTTGGACAAGGTCAGCTGGAAAAATCTCCCGGCGACGGCCCTGGAACTGGGCTCCGCTTCCCGCCTCACGGTATTCCTTCAGATCGCCGCCGGGGTGCGCCCCGCCACTGATTGGAGCAACCTGACCCGGTCCACCCAGCCGTTCGGCTTCGTCCAGGTGCTGACCCCGGCCGATGTCGCCGGTGCCCTGCTACCCGGACTCTGGCTGGACGAGCGCGCCATCCTCTCCGGCGCTTCCGCCAGCCAGCTTGCCTACGCCAGTCTCATTGACCAGAGCGTCATCCCCGCCAATTCGCTGCTGCCCGTCCTGCAGCTCGACCAGTTCCCCCGCGAAACGTTCGCTCTTCCCGGCAACCCTGCGGCCACGCCGGAATCCGCCGCCGCCTACGTCATCACCGCCGCCAACCTGCTGGTGCACGACGCGATCCGCCTGGCCTTCCAGCAGGATCCGATCGTGCAGACCGGTCGGGCGAGGATCGCCGAATTCGGCGAGGCCGCCTTCGGACCCAACACCTCCATCATCGCCCAACGCGAACTTGCCGCGGACAAACCCGCGTCGCCGCCGCGCCTCGCCCTGGCCGTCGCCGACGCCCTGCCCCGCGCGCAGTGGAACTGGCAGACGGTGTCGGGAATGGAGTTCAAGGACTCCGAGGCCGACATCCGCCCCGGCGACGCCCCGCTCGAATTCCGCTTCGCCGTGACCTGGGATCCCGCGGCGCTTCATTTCCACGCCGAGATCACCGACACCTCGGACGGCTACAAGCAGCCGCCCGAGCGCAACCAGCTCGTCGAGCTCTACCTCGATCCCGACGGCGACGGCCTGGTCTGGGCCGGGCCCAAGGACTACCAGTTCACCTACCGCGTTGGCGCCGGCGCCCGTGAGATGTTCCACAAGGTCCCCAACGAAGCGCACATCACGCCCACCACCCACGGCTACACCGTCGAGGCCACGATCCCGTGGTCAAGCATCGGACTCACGCCGAAGCCCGGCCTCGAGTTCGGCCTAAGCCCGGCGGTCCTCGCGGGAGGCACCAGGGAATGGGACCCCATGCTCAAGCTCAACTGGTCCTATGTGTCGCTGCGCGCCGGCGAATACCGACTCGGCCGCATTCGTCTCTCGTAACCCAGGAACCCGTATCCAGCTCTCCAGTCTCATTCATATCGCACGTCCCGCGGCCTGCCGCAGCCCACCACACCCCTCCGGTTTTTTCCGTCAACCAACCCCCCAACAAACCGCTCCCTAATCAGAGCACCTATGAAAACATACCCCCATACACTAGTCGCGTTAGTGCTGGCCTCCACGGCCTCGCTAATGGCCCAGACCGCTCCGGCCCCCCAGGCCGTCGATCCGGCTGAAAAGCCGATCGTCCTCGAGACGTTCGTCGTCAACATCGCGAAGGATACCGGCTACATCGCCGTTGACTCGCTCGCCGGTGGCCGCACGAACACGCCGATCAAGTTCACGCCCTCGTCGATTTCGTCCCTGACCCGGGCGTTCATCGATGACCTCGGCATCCAAAACGTCCGTGAGGCGCTGAAGTGGGCGCCGAACGTCGTGCCGGAGGATCCGAATGCCGGCAAAGGCTTCGGCGGTTCGGCGTTCCACGACTGGTCGTTCAACTACCGCGGGGCTGGGGCTGGCGAGCAGGGTGGTCCCGGGCCGACCCGGAACTACTTCTCGTTCTACCAGAATCAGGACGCCTACAACGTGGAGCGCATTGAACTCCTCCGCGGCCCGAACTCCATCATCTTCGGTCTGGGCACCGTCGGTGGCTCGCTCAGCTCCTACACCAAGATTCCCCGGACGGACAAAGATTTCGTCGAGACGAACCTCACGGTCGACGACAGCCGCAGCGTACGTCTCACGCTCGACCTGAACCGCCGGATCAACGACAGCGTGGCGCTGCGCATCAATGCCGTGGACGACAACAATCACGGCTGGCGCAAAAACGATGTGAACAAGATCAAGGCGGCCGATGTTGCCCTGCTCTACAAGATCTCCGACAACACCACGTTTCGCGTCGAGGGTGAATATGCCAAGGTCTTCCATACGCTGATCTCGTCCTCAATTGGTGACAAGCTCTCCGGCTGGGACGGCACGACCGCCTCGCAGACGTGGGGCGCCACGCCCACGGGCAGTGCCCGCACCGAGCACATCCAAAACGCCGGCGCCTGGGGCGACTGGCTGAATCCGTTCTGGGTCTACATTCCGAGCCTCGGGTCCAATGCCCTCATGGGCTGGAACGGCGGCTGGGCCTCCACCACCAGCCAGACGGAGACGTGGGCCGCGCTAAACTATCAACCCGTCAAGGGCTGGTATCCTTCCCAAGTCAAATTGCCGTGGCACAGTACTTATGCCTCGACCGCCAACGTCCCCGTGCTCCCCAGCCGGGATTGGAGCTGGGGCAACGGCCAGTCCAATAGCGAATATAAGGACATCACGGCCTATCTCGACCACAAGTTCAGCAACAACCTCGAAGGCACCGCTTCGATCTACCGCTACATCGACAGCCAGACCGCCAAGG
>DATFUQ010000064.1:0-3003 GCA_035260745.1 Lacunisphaera sp.
CCGCCACAATCATCCTGGTCTGCGCGCTGGTGGCCGTGCTCTACCATTACGGCATCATGCAGCGCGTCGTGGCCGTCGTCGCCCGGGCGATGAATTTCATCATGCGGGTCAGCGGCGCGGAGGCGCTGAGCAACGTGGCCAGCGCCCTGGTCGGGCAGGTGGAGGCGCAGGTGATGATCCGGCCCTACCTCAGCGGCATGACCAAAAGCGAACTGCTGGCCTCCATGAGCGGCAGCCTGGCCTGCATCGCCGGCGGCATTTTGGTGGTTTACGTCAACATGGGCGCGCAGGCCGGACTTGACCTCGCCCCCAAGCTGATCACGGCCAGCCTGATGGCGGCGCCCGGGGCGCTGGTCATCGCCAAGATCATCTACCCGGAGACCGAGGAGAGCCAGACCATGGGGCAGGTGAAGCTGGAGGTGAAGAGCGACTACACCAACGTGATCGACGCCGTTTCGCACGGCGCGGGCGACGGGTTCAAGATCGCCATGAACGTGATCGCGATGCTCATCGGTTTCATCGCCTGTATCGCCTGCATCGACTGGATCCTGGTTTTCATCGGCCATCTGTTTGATCCCAGTTTCGACCTGACGCTGAACTGGATTTTCGGGAAGGCGTTTTACCCCATGGCGTGGGCCATGGGCGTGCCGGGCGCCGACGTGAGCAACGTGGCGACCTTGCTGGGACAAAAGCTGACCATCAATGAATTCGTGGCCTTCAAGAGTCTGACCGACAAGGCCGTCCCGATCGTCACCGAGAAGGGCCTGCTGATCGTGAGCATCGCCATCTGCGGCTTCGCCAATTTCAGCAGCGTGGGCATGCAGATCGGCGGCATCGGCGCGCTGGTGCCGGAACGGCGGACGGACCTGGCCAACCTGGGCATGAAGGCCCTGCTCTGCGGCACGCTGGCCTCCTATCTCTCCGCCGCCCTCGCAGGCATAATCGTCTGAGCGGTCAGCGGGCGGGCTTCTGCAGGCTTGGCGTCATGCCGGCGGCCCCTAGGCTCGCCGAATGGATATCCAGGAGCGGCTGACACGATTTTTGGGCAAAAAATCCGACACGGTGCGGGCGGCGTTCGTCGCCCCCAATGCCACGGTGCTGGGCGACGTGACCCTTGGGGCGCAGAGCAGCGTGTGGTATGGCTGCGTGGTGCGCGGTGACATCAATTCCATCTTCATCGGCGAAGGCACGAATATCCAGGACCTGACCATGGTGCACCTGGCGGACGATTACGGCGTGAAAGTCGGCCGTTACTGCACCATCGGTCACAGCGCCATCATCCACGCCTGCGAAATCGGCGACGAATGTCTCATCGGCATGGGCGCGACCATCCTCGACGGCGCGAAGATCGGCGACCGCTGCATCGTGGGTGCCAACGCCCTCGTGACACAGCGTTTCGTGGCGCCGCCGGGCTCGATGATCCTCGGTTCCCCGGCGAAGGCGGTGCGGCCGCTGACCGAGGCCGAGAAAAACGGCCTGCGCGGCTGGGCCGAGAAATACATCGAAGTCGCCAAGGCCCACGCTACACTGCGAGCTTAGCCGCGGCCCGGCATCTGCCCATTCCACTTTTTTCCATGAGCCAATTTCTCTCTGGTTTCTCTCTTGCCGTTTTCAGCGTGGCGGTGGTTGCGCAAGCCGCCATACCGGCTGACATTGATGAGACGCTCAAAAAATGGCTGGAGCAGCGACCTGGCGGCATCGCGATTGCCTATGTGAATGCCGATGGCGTCACCTTTTATAACGCCGGCAAATTTGACGATACGGCCGGTGTTTCCGCGATCACGCCCGATACGCAGTTCGAGATCGGATCAATCACCAAAGTGTTCACGGCCGTGCTGCTCGCCGATGCGGTCCAGACGGGCAAGGTGTTGTTAGAGGCGCCGGTCGGACCGCCCTTCGCCCCCAGTCGGGTTACTTATCTGCAGCTGGCCACCCACACCGCGGGACTGCCGCTCACGCATGTGGACAAGATAGGTTACGATTTGCCCAATCCCTATGCGGGGGAGACACTGACGTCGCTGATGGAATTATTTGCGTCGGTTGCGCCAACGGCGAAACCGGGCCCGGGTCTGTTCAATTCGAATCTTAGTTTTGCGGTCCTTGGCCAGGCCCTGGCCAGCGCCTGGGGAGAGTCGTATGCCGACTTGCTGAAGGAACGGGTGTTGAGGCCGTTGGAACTCAATGACACCGTTGTTTCCTGGCGCGAAGCCGGCGCAGCCCGTCTCGCGCCGGGCCATAACAGGGCCGGGGCGATCGTGCACTGGGACTTGAATGCTTATGCTCCCGCGTTGGCGATGGTTTCAACCAGTCGTGACCTGGCGAAATTCGTGCAAGCCTGCCTCGGGCTGAGAGCCACGCCATTACAGGCCGTGCTGGCGGAAACATTGCGTCCGCGGGTGCCGGGCTATGCTCCCCCGCGGCAGATTGGTCTCGCCTGGCAGATTGAACGGCGCGACGACTCCACGCTGGTCTGGCATAATGGGGCCACGGGCGGCTACCGCAGCTTTGTTGCGCTCAGTCCAGTCAAGAAGACCGGCATTGTGATCCTCGCGAATCAATCCCGCAGCTTGGAATCGCTGGGTTTCAACCTGCTGGCGGGACGGATGCCGCCGCCCAATGCCTCCACCGTCCCGGCGGAGAAGCGGCCCGAGTGAGCGTTTCTGGACAACTATCCGTTCGCATCATCTTTCGTCATGGCAGTCACAGCGGACGGTGAGCAGCTGTTCCTGCAGGCCACCAACCAGTCGCGCCTTAAGCTGCGGCCGATCGCCGTCGGCCGTTACAGTATCACAGGCGTGAAGGCGGAGATCTGGTTCGAGCGCGATGGCGCGGCGAAGGCGCCGTGATCAGCGTGCGCGCTCGAGCACGCTGAACGCATACCGGTAGTTCGCGTCGCGGCTCTCGCGTTTCCATGTCTCGCGCCACGGCAGGTGCCGCCACTCGGGGAAGAAGGTGTCGCCTGGCACGTCGGCATGCACGAGCGTGAGCAACAGGCGGTCGGCG
>DATFUQ010000065.1:0-8619 GCA_035260745.1 Lacunisphaera sp.
TCCCGCCGCCCCCGCCTCCGCTGGTCGCGAAATAGCCTTCGGATTTTTTGCCCCGCTCAATCCGCCGCGCCCCCTTCCCGGGCGCGGCTTTTCGTCGCCCCCAAGCCAAACAGCGCTACAGGAAGAGCCAGGCCGCGACGGTGAGGATCGGCAACAGCACTGGCAGGCTGTATTTCAAGATGTAGCCGCCAAAGGTCGGGGTGTGCGCCCCGGCATCATGCGCGATCGACTTGACCATGAAGTTCGGTCCGTTGCCGATGTAGGTCATTGCGCCGAAAAAGACCGCCCCGAGGCTGACCGCAATGAGGGTTAGTGGATCGCGAGCGATGAGGGCCTGTACCCGGGCTTTTTCGTCAACCGCCGCACTCGCGAGTTCACCGGGCCCGGCAGAGCGAACTTCCGCCAGCTTGAGAAAATTGACATACGTTGGGGCGTTATCGAGCACCGAGGAGAGCGCCCCGGTGGCGAAATAGTAGTGGGCCGGCTTGGTGAAGGCAAAATCCTGGCCGTGCTCCCCTAGATAATTCAACGCCGGCATCATGGTGGCGAAGATGCCGAGGAAAAGCCACGCAACCTCCTTGATCGGGCCGAAGGAAAAGTAATTCTCCTCATGCACCTGCCGCGGGGTCAGCCGGTGTGAGGCGACGGCCGCCGCCGCCATCAGCAATTCGCGGATGAAATACCCCTCGGGCACAAACACCGCGCTGATAATGACCGCGAGAAACAGCAGGTTGATTTTGCCTTCGAAACGCCAGGTCTCGTGGGTCCGGGAAATCTCCTCCTGGATTTTAGCCGGGGCGTGCCGGAAAGAACGGATATCGAAAAAATAGAAGGCTGCCAGGATGGCTCCGACGGTGAACACCCAGGCGCCCAGCACATGCTCGGTCAGCCAGAAAAATGGCACGCCGCGCAGGTAGCCGAGGAAGAGCGGCGGGTCGCCGATCGGGGTCAGCGAGCCGCCGACATTGGACACGAGGAAGATGAAGAATACAATGTGGTGCGGACTGAGGCGGATCTTATTCATCTGGATGTAGGGACGAATCAAGACCATCGACGCTCCGGTGGTGCCAACGAAGTTTGCGAGCACCGCGCCCACGAACAGGAAGACCACATTGTTGAGCGAGGAGGCCTCGCCCTTCACTTTCAGGTGGATGCCCCCGGCCACAACAAAAAGGGAGCCGACGAGGGCGATGAATGAGACGTATTCGTGGACGGTGCGGTAGACCAGCCCGCTGCCCGCGGGAACGTTGGCAAAATAATAGCCAGCAACCACTCCCGCCAGGCCAAGGGAGACCAGGTGGTAGTTGTGCTCCCACCAGCTTTTAATTCCGGCAGGACTAAGCGGCATGACCGCGATCAGCAGCAGCAAGAGCCCGAAAGGGAGTATCAGCCACGCCGTAATATGAGCAGGCTGGGCGGAAATCTCGGCGAACAGCATGCGGTGCGCAACGCAGGGGACGTGCCGGCCGCTAGATTATTCGGGCCCATGATGCTGATGGCCCGTATGACAAAGTTACTCCCATGAAAAAAGCCGCGGTTTATCCATAACCGAAAACTTGGCATCATTAGTGCTCAGCTCTTTGTCGCCGCAGGGCTCATGAAGGCGACTTTGTGAAACCGGCGGTGCCTGTTCCCGTTCCCACAAGACGGGCGGGTCACATCTACACGTTCGTCAAGCACAGGTCAGTCTGGCGGAAACGCCAATCCATCCTATGATAAATCCATACCCAGGAAAAAATTGGCTACGCGCGGCAATGTTGGGGCTTGCGCTTTTACTGAGTGCTGGCCCGGTCAGGTTGCTGGCCGACGACCCCAAACCGGATCCCGCGGGCACCATGACTGGTGCTGCGTCTGACGCCCAGGATGCGATGGGCAATCATTTTGTCGTTACCGCGCCCGCCGAGTTGAGTGCCGACGACAAAAAGGACAAGGACAAGGTCAAGGCCTACGAGGACGCAAAGAAGGCGTTCGACGACTACACAAAGCAGGCGGCGGTTGAGCCGCTTGCGGTGAAACTCGCCGACTCCGTCGGCCACAACCGCGTCGCGGTCAACTTCATGTGGACGCTTGTCACGGGCTTCCTCGTCATGTTCATGCAGGCGGGCTTCGCGCTCGTCGAGACAGGCCTGTGCCGGGCGAAGAATTCCAGCCACACCATGGCGATGAACTTCATGATCTATCCGATGGGCATGCTCGGGTTCTACGTCTGCGGCTTCGCCTTCATGTTCGGCGGCTTGGGCGCCATCGGGACGATGGGCGGTTATGCCGGCCTGAACCACGAACTAGGCGTGACCATCGGTGGACACTTTTTCGGCCTGCTGGGCTGGAAGGGATTCCTGCTGCAAGGCGCCGGTTACGATACAGCGGCGTTTGCGCTCTTTCTCTTCCAAATGGTCTTCATGGACACCACGGCCACGATTCCCACCGGGGCCGCGGCTGAAAGGTGGCGGTTCTCCGCCTTCATGATCTATGGCTGCTGCATCGGCACTATCATGTATCCGGTCTTCGGCAACTGGGTCTGGGGCGGCGGCTGGCTCTCGCAGCTCGGCGTCAACTTCGGCCTCGGCCACGGGCACCTCGATTTCGCGGGCTCATCGGTCGTGCACATGCAGGGTGGTGTCATCGCCCTGATCTTCGCCTGGCTCATCGGGCCGCGTTATGGCAAATATGACAAGGCCGGCAAGCTCGTGCATCCGATCATGCCGCACAGCATCCCGATGGTGATGCTGGGCACTTTCATCCTGGCCTTCGGCTGGTTTGGTTTCAACCCCGGCTCCACGCTGGCGGGCACTGACTTGCGCATCGCGGTCATCGCGGTCAACACTATGCTCGCCTCGGCCACCGCCGCTCTCGCGACCACCTGCTATATGTGGTGGTTCAAGACCAAGAAGCCTGATCCCTCCATGATGTGCAACGGCATGCTGGCCGGTCTGGTGGCCATCACGGCCCCCTGTGCTTTCGTCAGCGCCGGCGGCGCCGCCATCATCGGCATCGTCTCGGGCGTCCTAGTGGTCGAGGCGGTGTTCTTCTTCGACAAGATGCGGATTGACGACGCGGTGGGCGCGATCTCGGTGCACGGGGTCAACGGCGCCTGGGGCTGCCTCTCGATCGGCTTGTTCGCCGACAACACCTATGGCGACGGTTTCAATGGCGTGGCGGGCAATGTTGCCGGCCTCTTCTATGGCGGTGGCATGACCCAGTTCTGGGCCGAGCTGATCGGCGTGACCACCTGCTTCGTCACGCTCTCACTTCTCTCCTTGCTGGTTTATTACATCGCCGAGCTCATCGTGGGCAATCGTGTCTCCCAGGAAGTGGAGATCGAGGGCCTCGATGTTCCCGAGATGGGCGTGCCCGGCTATGGCGGCATGGTGATGGACAAAAACTCCGAGTCCCCCGTGGCTCATTAAACCGTTCCTCCCATGCAAATTCATCTGATCGATCTCCTCCGCAACCTCGCCGGCTTGGTGGCTGGCGGGGGCATCGGGCTGGCGTTCGGCATCCTGCAACGGGCCGCGCTCCGCCGGCACGAGGAACTCGAACGGAGTGGCAAGCTGAAAAGCGGCTGGTCGCTCATGCCTGGCTCCGGCGCGCGGGTCGCGTATCTGTTGATCGCGCTCCTGTTGGTGCAGCTGATCTGTCCGCTCCTGTTCGTGGCAGGCACTCAGTGGTGGGTCTCAGCCGGCTTGGTGGCCGGCTATGGCTGGCTCCTTTACCGGCAGCTGCGCATGCGGATGCGGGAGGTGCGCTCCTGACCGAATCAGCGTCGCTTCTGACATGCTCAATCAAATTAAACCACTCAACACACCTTTAATTACCAATCATGAAGCTCATCATCGCCATCATCAAACCGTTCAAGCTCGACGAAGTGAAAGAGGCCCTCTCGCAGGTCGGCATCGAGGGCATGACCGTCACCGAGGTCAAGGGCTTCGGCCGCCAGAAGGGCCACACCGAGATCTATCGCGGCAGCGAATACACCGTGGACTTCCTCCCCAAGGTGAAGATCGAACTGGCCGTCGCCTCCGAGCAGGTCGGCAAGGTCGTCGAGGCCATTGCCAAGGGCGCCAAGACCGGCAAGATTGGCGACGGCAAGATTTTCGTGCTCCCACTTGAGGATGTCCTGCGCATCCGCACCGACGAGCGCGGCGACGCCGCCATCTAAGCGACCCGCGCTACCATTCCTTTTGTCGGCAGGCCTTCGCAAACAGCCCGGGCTTAGCCACCAAACTCCATTCATCATGAAAATGGCCCCGCAACACACGGTGCCAATCCAGCCAGGCTGAATCACCCGCCTCGCCACATCGGACCAAGGCCCAACCAACTCCTAGAGTTGGATCGGCAGGCCAATCTCGATGATCTGCGACGGCGCAATCAGGTAATAATCATGTGCGGGTCGGGCGTTGCGGCTGAGGAAACCGTAGAAACGCTTCTGCCATTCCCATATTGGCGCATTGCCTTCGGGGATGATCATCTCGCGGTTGAAAAAATAGATCGCGACTGACGGGTCGATCGGCACGCCGCGCGTGCGGATTTCATCGAGGAGCGCGCCTGCGTCGGGCGACTCCATGTAACCGTAGCGGCCGACCGCGCGCCAGAGACCATCGCCGAGCACAAATGACACGAGCCTCTCTGCCGGGTGCACCGTCGGCACCTCCTCGGTGAGGATGCTGAGCAACACGACTGTCCGATGCAGGCAGCGGTTGGCCTTCACGTGGTGGAGCAGCGCTACGGGCGTGCCCCTCGGGGAGCCGATCATGAACACCGCCGCGCCGCTCACGCGGGCGACATGCTTGCTGTGGGCGATGCTGACAAGCTCGCCATCGGTCACCTGATTGCCATAAATGCGGCGGAAAATTTCGAGGCGGCAGACTTTCCACGTGTGCATGACAGCGAGCACAGCGGCGCCGATGACCAGAGGGAACCAGCCGCCGTCGGCAAGCTTGTGTGCATTGGAGAAAAAAAATGCCAGGTCCACCAGCAGAAATACCCCGCAGATTGACGCGGCGCGCCAGAGCGGCCAGCCGCTATTGGACCGTGCAACCAGATAATAAGCGACCGTCGTGATGGCCATCGTGCCGGTGACCGCGATGCCGTAGGCGGACGCAAGATTCGCGCTGGAGCCGAAGTGATAGACCGTGAGGATCGCCCCGATGGCAAGCAGGGCGTTGACGAACGGCACGTAGATCTGGCCAGCGTGCAGGGCATTGGTGTGGCTGACTTTCAGGCGGGGAAAATAATCGAGCTGGATTGCCTGCCGGGTGAGAGAATAGGCGCCGGAAATGAGCGCCTGGCTGGCGATGACCGCGGCGACGATGGAAAGACCGGTGAGGGCATAGCGCGCAAAACCCGCGGGGGCCATTGCGAAGAACGGATTATCGACGACCTGCGGATGCAGGAGAATGAAGGAACCCTGGCCAAAGTAGTTCAGCACCAGGGCGGGAAACGCCATGCCATACCAGGCCAGCGCGATGTATTTGCGACCAAAATGGCCCATGTCGGCGTAGAGCGCCTCGGCCCCGGTGATAGCCAGCACGATCGAACCCAACAACGAGATGACCTGGGCGGGCGGGTGACGCAGGAGCGCGAACGCGTAGGCGGGGTTGAGCGCGCGGAGCACGGCGGGGCACTGCGCGAGATACCAGGCGCCGAGCACGGCGAGTGAGACAAACCAAAGCAACATCACGGGGCCAAAAACGCGGCCGATGTTTCTCGTGCCCTTGTGTTGAAACCAGAAAAGCAAACCAAGGATGACGCAGGCGATCAGGACAACGTAGGGGGTGAACGCTGGGCTAATGGCGTTGAAACCCTCGGCGGCACCAAGCACCGAGATGGCGGGCGTGATGATGCCATCGCCATAAAGCAGCGCGGCACCAATCAATATCATGATGACCGCGGGTCCGAGGGTGCGCTGGGCGGCTCCGAAGGGCGCCCGGGTGTTGCGACTGGCGTGAATCAAGGCAAGCAGCGCGAAAATGCCCCCCTCGCCGTGATTGTCCGCTCGCATCACGAACCAAATATACTTTGCGCTCACGACCAGCACCAGTGACCAGAAGATCAGCGAAAGCACCCCGAGCACGCCGCTGGTCTGGTCCACCTCCGGCAGGTGGGCCATGCACTCGCGCATGGTGTAGAGCGGACTGGTGCCGATGTCGCCAAACACCACGCCTAGGGCGCCAAGCGTAAGGCCGGCACCTGCGGCCGTGCTGACCTTGGGAGGGTTGGTCTGCATGAAAGCGGTCACTGTAATAGCCTACCGCTTGCCATTCCATATAATTTTCAACAAGAACTGGAAACAGCTTGATCGCGTTTTGGCAAAAAATTGCTGCACCTGCCAACAATGGCTGCCTCTCAGGAATTTCGTTCTAACTGAAGCTGAGCAGACCGGGTTTATCCCGGGCCTTGGTTCGCTTCCCTTCGTCCGTCATCCGCCCGAGGGTACTTTTATGTCACGTACCGGGGTAGAAACTTTGCGAATGGCAGAGTATTTGCTTGGGTGCGTGTCCCCCCCCTCTACCCTCTATGAACAACGTGTTACCTCGATTGTTGCATTTAGCAACCTACGTCGGGCTGGCCCTCCTTGCCGCCAGCCCTGCATTTGCCCAACCGACTGCATCGGCGGCGGCGGTCCCTCCGACCCCGCCTGCCCCCACCTTGGAACAACGGGTAGCCGGGCTGGAAGCCTACCTCACCAACGGTGATCCGACCGCGGCCCTCAAGACCGAGAAGGACAAGGATGGCAACATGACCATCCCCAAGGATCTGACCACGCCGGCGGTCGGCACGTCCGGCCCCGGTCACAACGCCTGGCAGATGACCTCCGCCGCGCTGGTGCTCTTCATGACGCTGCCCGGCCTCGCCCTGTTCTACGGCGGCTTGGTGCGCCGCAAGAACGTCCTGTCCGTGATGGCGCAGTGCCTCCTGCTCAGCGGCTGGGTCACGATTCTCTGGTGGGCAGTCGGCTACAGCCTGGTTTTTCACAGCGGCAACCCCTTCATGGGCGGTCTCGGCTTTTCCTTCCTCAAGGATGTCGGCTCCGCGCCCAACACCGACTACTCCTACTGGGTGTCGCATAACGTGTTTTCCATGTATCAGCTGATGTTCGCCATCATCACGCCGGCGCTCATCGTCGGCGCGATCGCCGAGCGCATGAAATTCTCCGCGATCTTCCTGTTCATGACCCTGTGGATGTTCGTGGTTTATTTCCCCCAGGCGCACATGATCTGGGGCATCGATGGCTACATGAACGGCGTGTGGAACGCCAGCGCCGGCATCAAGGCCATCGACTTCGCCGGTGGCACCGTGGTGCACATGACCTCGGGCTGGTCGGCCCTGATCCTCTGCATCATCCTAGGCAAGCGCCTCGGTTTCGGCAAGACGCCGATGCCGCCGCACAGCCTCGTGCTCTGCATGGTCGGCACCGGCATGCTCTGGGTCGGCTGGTATGGCTTCAACGCCGGCTCGGCCGTGGCCGCGGACGGGGTGGCCGCCAACGCCTTCACCACCACGACCCTCGCGACCGCCGTCGCCTCCTTTGTCTGGCCCATGATGGAATGGATCACGCGCGGCAAGCCGAGCGTGCTCGGCTTCTGCTCGGGCGCAGTCGCCGGCCTCGTGGTCATCACACCGGCGTGCGGTTTCGTGACCCCGACCGGCTCGGTTATCATCGGGGTTGCCGCAGGCATCGTGCCGTGGTTCTTCTGCTTCAAGGTCAAGGGCTGGATCGGCTATGACGATGCGCTCGACACCTTCGGCGTGCACGCCATCGGCGGCACCATGGGCGCCTTCCTGACCGGCGTGCTGGCCCGCAACAGCGCCAACGCCAATCTCGCCACCAACCTCAAGGCCCAGGTGACCGACTCGTTCACGCAGGGGCTGGTTTTCGAGCAGGTCAAGGCCATCGGCGTCACCCTGGTGATCGCCATCATCGGCACGACGGTCATCGCCTACATCGTCAAGGCTGTGCTGGGTCTGCGGCCCACGGCTGAAGCCGAGCAGGAAGGCCTGGATATCTCTGACCACGGCGAGGAGGGCTATATCCTCGAAGCCAAGTCCTGAACCGCCCCCAACCACTAATTACATGAAACTTATCATCGCCATCATCAAGCCCTTCAAGCTCGACGAAGTTAAGGAAGCCCTGGCCCAGGTCGGCATCGAGGGCATGACCGTCACCGAGGTCAAGGGCTTCGGCCGCCAGAAGGGCCACACCGAGATCTACCGCGGCAGCGAATACACGGTGGACTTCCTGCCCAAGGTCAAAATCGAACTGGCGGTCCCCACCGAGCAGGTCGCCAAGGTTGTGGAGGCCATCACCAAGGGGGCCAAGACCGGCAAAATCGGCGACGGCAAGATCTTCGTCCTGCCGCTCGAGGATGTGCTCCGCATCCGCACCGACGAGCGCGGCGACGCCGCGATCTGACCACCGCGCCTGGCGCAATCCTTCAAGCCCCGCCCGGCTCGTCCGGCGCGGGGCTTTTTCTTGGCCCACCACGACAGGATTGCGGCTTGGCGCACAAATTGCTCTTTCTGCGCCATGAAGCCAACCCGTTTTCTCATCCTGGCGGCCTTCGCCCTGCCAGTGCTGGCCCACGCGCAACCCGGTCACGACGGCCACGAACTGACCTG
>DATFUQ010000066.1:0-15381 GCA_035260745.1 Lacunisphaera sp.
GGATCCCGTCGATCTTCATCCCGTGCCCGGAGTCGCCGAAAGCTGGGACATCTCGCCCGACGGGCTCACCTACACCTTCCATCTGCGCGCCAATGCGCGGTGGTCCAACGGCGAGCCCGTGACCGCGCAGGATTTTTCCAATTCGATCCGCCGTGTCCTCACCCACTCGCTGGCCGCCGACTACGCCACGATGCTGTACGTGCTGGCCAACGCCGCCGCCTACCACCAGGGTGTGCTCACCGACTTTTCGCAGGTCGGCGTCGCGGCGCCCGACCCCCGCACCGTACGCTTCACGCTCGAGCATCCCGCCCCGTATTTCTTGTCACTGCTCACCCACCCCGCGTGGTTTCCGGTCTATCTGCCAGCACTCGAGAAAGCCGGCCCGGCCGGCCAGCGCGGGAGCAAATGGACGCGGCCCGGCAACCTTGTCGGCAACGGCCCGTTCGTCCTCACCGAGTGGAAGCCCGGTGAGGTGATCATCGTGACCAAGTCCCCGACCTACTGGGACGCCGCGACCGTGCGGCTCCAGGCGATTCACTTTCACCCCGCCGCCGACGTGGAGGGCGAGGAGCGGGCTTTCCGCGCCGGCCAGCTGCACCTCACCGAGTCGCTGCCCGTGAGCAAGGTGGACACTTACAAGCGCGAACAACCCGGCGTGCTGAAAATCAGCCCGTTCCTCGACACCTATTTCTACCGGCTCAACACCACCCGGCCCGGCCTCGCCGACGCCAAGGTGCGGCAGGCCCTCGCCCTCGCCGTGGATCGCATGGCCATCGTGGAAAAAATCACCCGCGGCGGCCAGCAGCCCGCCCATTCGTTCACGCCTCCGGGAGTCGGTGGCTACGTCCCGCCTGACCTGCTGCGAACCAATTCCGAGCAGGCGCGCCGCCTGCTGGCCGAGGCGGGTTTTCCCGGCGGCCAGGGTTTGCCGCCGCTCGAGATCATGATCAACAGTTCCGGCAACCATCGCGCGATCGCGGAGGCCGTCCAGGAAATGTGGCGGCGCGAACTCGGCCTGGACGTCCGCATCAACAACATGGAGCAGGCCACGCTGCTCGCCAACCGTCGCACACTCGACTACGCGATCCTCCGCTCCGATTGGGCCGGCGACTATCTCGATGCGACGACGTTCCTGAAGGTCTTCGCCTCTGACTCCAGCAATAATCACACCGGCTGGAAAAACCCCGACTACGACCGCCTGCTCAACGAGGCCGACCGCACGCCCGATCCGGCCGCACGGCAGGCGCTGCTGCAACGCGCCGAGGCCATCCTGCTGGCGGAGCTGCCGATCATCCCGGTCTATTATTTCACCACGGTGCGCCTCGTGCATCCGGCGGTGCACGGCTGGCATCCGACGCTGCTCGACCGGCATCCCTACAAACATGTCTGGCTGGAAAATTAAGCATTTCCTGTTCATCGGGGTTTCGATTCTCACCCTGTCCGGCTGCGCCAAGCGCGAACCGGCTGCGGGCGGCAGTCAGGTGTTGCGTGTCTCGCAGCGCAACGAGCCGGCCACGCTCGACCCGCACCTCGCCACGCTGCCGGACGAATTCTTCATCATCCGCGCACTCAGCGAAGGTCTGCTCACGCCGGCGCCCGACGGCGGCGCACCGCTGCCCGGCGCCGCGGAAAAGTGGAGCGTCTCACCCGACGGGCTGACCTGCACCTTCCACCTTCGCCCCGATGCCAAATGGTCCAACGGCGACCCGGTGACGGCCGGCGATTTTGTTTACTCCATCCAGCGTGCACTCACTCCCGCGCTGGCTGCGCCGAAAGCCGCGCTGTTTTTCCCGCTGAGAAACGCCCGAGCCTTCTGCCAGGGAAAGCTGGCGGATTTCTCCGCCGTCGGCGTGCGCGCGACCGGCGATCACCAGCTCGAACTCACGCTGGCGGAGCCCGCGGCGGATTTCCTGGCGATGGTGGCCAGCGGTCCGTGGATTCCCGTACACCGCGCCACCGTGGAGCGGCACGGCACCGACTGGACGCGACCCGGCAATTTCACCGGCAATGGCCCGTTCATCCTCACGGCGTGGCGGCCGAACCAGGAGATCATCGTGCAGCGCAATCCGGCTTACTGGGACGCGGCCGAAGTGAAACTGCCGGAAATCCGCTTCGTGGCCTTTGACAACGGCGACACCGAGGAACGCGCCTTCCGCGCCGGCCAGGTGGATGTGACGATGGCCGTGCCCTCCAGCAAACTCGCCACCTACCGCGCCGGGCAACCGACGCGGCTGCACCAAGTGCACCTGAACGAGACCCGCTATCTGGCGCTCAACACCCAACGTCCGCCGCTGGACGATCCTCGTGTGCGTCGCGCCCTCAGTCTGGCGCTCAACCGCGCGGAGCTGGTGGAAAAGGTGCTGCTTGGCGGCCCACGGCCCGCGCTCAACTTCATCCCCGCCGGTCTCGGCGGCTACGTGCCGGCGACGCAGATCAGCGAGGACCCCGCGGAAGCCCGCCGGCTGCTGGCTGAAGCCGGTTTTCCCGGCGGGCGCGGTTTTCCCAAGCTGGAATTGGCCACGTGGCCGGTAAGCACCGCCCAGCTCGAGGCCCTCCAGCAGATGTGGCAGCGCGAACTCGGCATCGAGGTCACCCTCGCCCCGCGCGAGGCGCGCACCCACCTCGCCGCGCTCGCCGCCGGTGACTACACCATCGCGCTGGTCACGGCCATACCGGACTACGACGGCGCGACCGACCTCTTCACCGACCTGCGGAGCGGTGACCCGGGCAACTACCCGCACTGGCGCAATGCGGAATTCGACCGGCTCGTGGCCGAGGGCGGCCGGCTCGCGGCGGTTGCCACCCGCAACACCGTCTACCAGCAGGCGGAAAAACTGCTGCTCGATGAACTGCCGCTCATCCCGCTTTATTTCAATTCGCAGAATTTTCTCGTGTCGCCCCGGGTCAAAAACTGGCAGACGGACCGGCTTTGGACGCGCTTCTACCGGAACATTTCCGTCGAGTGAGTTGTCCCCGGCCAACTCTGCGCTCGCCACCCAGCGCGGAATCTTCCCAAAATTCCTCTCTCTCCCATGAAAACCCGCCTGTTGTTAGTCTCCCTGCTCGGACCGGCGACCCTCGCGTTCGCCTCGGACCCGGCTCCCGCCCTCACCGCCTCCCGCATCCTGGAGCACGTCCGGGTTCTCTCCTCCGATGAATTCGAGGGTCGCGCCCCCGGCTCGCTTGGCGAGGACAAGACCGTCGCCTACCTGGTGGACGAATTCAAAAAGCTCGGCCTCGCGCCGGGCAACCCCGACGGCACCTGCCTGCAGAACGTCCCGCTCGTCGGCTTCACCTCGGCGCCGACCCTCACGTTCACCGTGGACGGCCGCACGCTGCCGATGGAAAACATCAACGAGTTCGTCGGTCGATCCAGCCGCCTCGTGCCGCACGTCGCCGCGAAGGACACCGAGATCGTCTTCGTCGGCTACGGCGTGGTCGCGCCGGAATACGGCTGGGATGACTACAAGGGCGTGGATGTGCGCGGCAAGACGCTCATCATGCTGATCAACGACCCACCGGTCATCGACCCGGCCACCGGTCAGCTCGATCCGAAGGTTTTCGGCGGCAGGGCCATGACCTACTACGGCCGCTGGACCTACAAATACGAGATCGCCGCCGCGAGGGGAGCGATCGCCTGTCTCATCGTGCACGAGACCGGGCCGGCAGGCTATCCCTTCGCCGTCATCGCGGGCAGCGGCAATCGCGAGAATTTCGAGATCAGCACACCTGACCGCAACGCCGGCCATGTCGCGATGGAAGGCTGGCTCACGCTCGACGCCGCCCGGAAGTTTTTCACCGCCAGCGGCAAGGACTACGACGTCTTGAAGGCCGCCGCCGCGCGCCGTGATTTCCGGCCGGTCGCGCTGGGCGCGAAGGCCTCGTTCACCGTCGACAACACGCTGCGCAATGTCGCCTCGAAGAATGTCGCCGCGCTCCTGCCGGGCTCCGATCCCAAGCTGCGCAACGAATACCTCGTCTACACCGCGCACTGGGACCATCTCGGCCGCGACAGCCGCCTAAAGGGCGACCAAATTTTTCATGGCGCCGCCGACAACGCCGCCGGCGTCGCCGTGCTGCTCGAGTTGGCCCGGGCCTTCACCGCGCTCCCGGCGGGCCAGCAGCCGAAACGCAGCATCCTGTTCCTCTCGGTCACCGCCGAGGAGAAGGGCCTGCTCGGCTCGCGCTACTATGCGCAGGACCCGCTCTGCCCGCTGAACAAAACGCTCGCGAACATCAACATGGACGGTGCCAACCAGTTCGGCCCCACGAGCGACATGGCCACCGTCGGCTTCGGCGCCTCGACCCTCGACGACATCGGCATCGCCGTCGCCACGGCGCAGGGCCGCAAGATGGAACCCGAGGCCCACCCCGAGCGCGGCTCCTACTACCGCAGCGACCACTTCGAGTTCGCGAAGGTCGGCGTGCCCTCCTACTACCCGAAGCCGGGCAAGCTGTTCATCGGCCAACCCGCCGACTTTGGCGAAAAACTCCAGGCAGACTACATCGCCAACGATTACCACAAGGTCACGGACGTGATCAAACCCGGCTGGACGTTTGAGGGCGCGGCGCAGGATTTGGAGTTCCTGCTGCAGGTCGGCCTCCGCGTCGCCAACGGCGACACCTGGCCCGAGTGGAAACCGGGCAACGAGTTCAAAGCCCGCCGCGACGCGATGATGAAAAAATAAGGCCGGCGTCAGCTCACTTCGGTTCAACCCGGGCCGTCGCGCCCGGGTTTTCTTTTGCCAGCCGGCACGCCGCGCGCTTCACTCGGCGGGTGTTTGCGCCGCGCCATGTGTTCCGCCTGCTGCCTGTCGCCCTCGGGTTGCTGATTGCCACGGGATGCGCGAAGCGCGAGACGCCGGTCGAGGCCGGCAACCGCACCCAGGTGCTGCACCAGAACATCGGCGCCGAGCCGCAGGACCTCGACCCGGCGATGATGCAGACGAACTCGCACTTCCAGGTGCTGATGGCGCTCTACGAGGGCCTGATTGATTACGACCCGGCAGACCTGCACCCGATTCCCGGCGTCGCAGAACGCTGGGAGGTCTCCGCGGACGGACTGGTCTACACCTTTCACCTGCGCGCCAATGCGCAATGGACCAACGGCGATCCCGTCACGGCACGGGATTTTGTGTTCAGCGCGCAGCGCACCCTCACGCCCGCGCTCGGCTCGCCCTACCCGTTCTATTATTTTGTCGTGAAGGGTGCGCAGGATTTCTCCGCGGGAAAAACCAGGGATTTCGCCACGGTCGGCATCTCGGCGCCCGACGACCGCACGCTGCGCCTCGAGCTGCAGCAGCCCGCGCCCTATCTGCTTTTTCTGCTCGGCGGCTTTGCGTGGCTGCCGGTGCACCGGGCCACGGTGGAAAAGCACGGGCGCTTCGACCAGGCCTACACCGGCTGGACCAAACCCGGCGAGATCGTCACCAACGGCCCGTTCCGGCTGGCCGGGTGGCGGGCGGGACAGGAAATCATCGTGGAGAAAAATCCGCTGTATTGGGATGCGGCCCGGGTGCGGCTGACCGGGATTCATTTCCACCTGATGGAAAACGTGGACACCGAGGAACGCGCGTTTCGCTCCGGCCAGCTGCACCTCACGGAGTACGTGCCCGCCGCCAAGCTGAAGTCCTACCACGACAACGAGCCGCAGCTGCTCCGGTCCGCGCCGTTCTTCTCAACTTACTACTACGGCTTCGACACGACCCGGCCGCCGTTTAACGATGCGCGGGTCCGCCGGGCCTTCTCGCTCGCCCTCGACCGCGCGCGCCTCGTCGCCAGCCAGTCCGACCCCGGGCAGCGCCCCGCCCTGGGCTTCGTGCCGCCCGGCGTGGATGGCTACACCTATGAAGGCGCGGAGCGGCTGCACTTCGACCCGGCGGAAGCACGCCGGTTGCTCGCCGCGGCCGGCTACCCAAACGGACAGGGCTTTCCCGCCGTGGACATCACTTTCGCCACCAATGGCCGGCACCAGGCCGTCGCCGAGGTCATCCAGCAGATGTGGCGGCAGAATCTGGGCGTCCGGCTCAACCTCGCCAACAAGGAGGGCCGTGTTTTCTATGACGAGCGGGTGCGTAAACTCTACCAACTCGCCCGCGCCGGCTGGGTCGGCGATTACCTCGATGCCCACGCCTTTCTCAGCGTCTTTGTTTCTGACGGCGGGCAGAACGACACCGGCTGGGCCAATCCCGCCTACGACCGGCTCATCCATGAATCACTGAACGAGCGCGATCCGGTCCGGCGCCACGCGCTCTATCGGGAAATCGAATCCCTTCTGCTGCGCGAGGCGCCCATCATCCCGCTGTTTCACGACTCATCGCCCCATCTCGTGAGTCCCGCCCTGCAAGGCTACCACCCCAACCTCCTCAATTACCATCCCTACCAGGGGATGTGGCTGGAACCCGGCAAATGACAAGGAATCCAGCATCCGGCGGCAAACGCCCGGCGCATTTTCCTTCTGGCTTCTGAATTCCGAATTCTGGATTCTCGTTCCAACGCCATGTTTCGCTTCATCGCCCGCCGCCTGCTGCAGGTCATCCCGGTGCTCTTCGTGATCATCACGGCGACCTTCTTCATGGTCCGCTTCGTGCCGGGCGGGCCGTTCACCGCGGAAAAAGCCATCCCGCCGGAAATCCTCAAAAACCTCGAGGCGCACTACGGGCTGGATCAGCCGCTCTGGCGGCAATACCTGCACTACCTCGGCCGTGTCGCGCACGGCGACCTCGGCCCGTCGTTCAAATATTCCAACCGCACCGTCAACGAGATCATCGCCGACAAGTTCCCGGTTTCGCTCGAGCTGGGCGGCTGGGCCTTGCTCGTGGCGCTGGGCCTCGGCCTGCCGCTCGGGGTCATCGCGGCCGTGAAGCGAAATTCATTCCTCGATTACTTGTGCAGTGCTTTTGGCATGCTCGGCATTGGCGTGCCGACCTTCGTGCTGGGTCCGCTGCTCGCCCTGTCGCTCGGCATCTACCTGCACTGGTTCCATGTCTCCGGCTGGTATGTCTGGCAGGACCGCGTGTTGCCGGGCCTGACCCTCGGCTTCGTCTACGCCGCCTACCTGATGCGACTGACGCGCGGCGGCATGCTCGAGGTACTGAACCAGGATTACATCCGCACCGCCCGCGCCAAGGGCGCGCCGGAGACGCGCGTCGTGCTCAACCACGCGCTGCGCGGCGGCCTGCTGCCGGTCGTGTCCTTCCTCGGCCCGGCCATCGCCGGCATCCTGACAGGGTCGTTCGTCATCGAGACAATTTTCCAGATCCCCGGCCTGGGCCGCGAATTCGTCAACAGCGCGTTCAACCGCGACTACACCCTCGTGCTCGGCACCGTCATCCTCTACGCGACCCTGATCTGTGTCCTCAATCTCGTGGTGGATGTCGTGCAGGTGTGGCTCAACCCGAAGTTGAAATTTGAATGAGCGCGGTCACCGCGAAACACACGAAATACATTAAAATGAAATTCTTCCGATCCCCTCCTTCTTTCGTGTGTTTGGTGTATTTCGTGGTGGCCCTGCTTTGATGAATTTATCCGCTGCATTACCTGTGACTATCGAACCCGGCTCGTCGCCCGGACGCGACGCCTGGCACCGGCTGCAACAGAACCGGCTGGCCGTCCTCGGCGGCGGCGTGCTGCTCGTCCTCGCGGTGCTCTGTGTCGCGGGCCCGTGGTTTCTCCGATTCTCCTATCAGGAGCAAAACCTCGATCTCGGCGCCACGCCGCCGGGCGCGCAACACTGGCTCGGCACCGACACCCTTGGCCGCGATCTCCTCGTCCGGCTGCTTTACGGCGGACGCATCTCCCTCGGTGTCGGGCTCTGCGCCACGTTTGTTGCCCTCACCATCGGTGTCGCCTACGGCGCCGTGTCTGGCTACGTCGGCGGCAAGACCGACGCGGTCATGATGCGGCTCGTGGACATTATCTATGCGCTGCCCTTCACCATCTTCGTCATCCTGTTGATGGTTTTCTTCGGCCGGAACATCGTCCTGCTCTTCGTCGCGATCGGCGCGGTGGAATGGCTGACCATGGCGCGCATCGTCCGCGGCCAGGTCATGGCCCTGAACAAAATGGAGTTCATCGAGGCCGCCCGGTCGCTCGGCTTCAGCAACCGCCGCATCATTTTCCGGCACATGATCCCCAATGTCTTCGGTCCGATCATCGTCTACACCACGCTGACCATTCCCGCCGTCATGCTGCTCGAGGCCTTCCTCAGCTTCCTCGGCCTCGGTGTGCAGCCGCCGATGAGCTCGTGGGGCACGCTCATCAAGGACGGCGCCGAGAAGATGGAGGAATTCCCCTGGCTGCTTATTTTCCCCGGCACCCTTTTTTCGCTGACGCTCTTCTCGCTCAACTTCCTCGGCGACGGTTTGCGCGATGCCCTGGATGTTCGCGCCGCCAAAGACTAGATGGAACATGCACGCCACTCCGGTTTCGGAGTATTTCCTTCTGGCTTCTGAATTCTGGATTCCGGATTCTCTCCCCGTCGCCCCATGCTCCGCCGCTTCAAACCCTATTTCCGCTACCTGAAGGCGGCCCGTGGCACCCTCTCCGCCGCGGTTTTCTACGGTCTGCTCTTCGGCGCCACCAGCGGCGTCGGCCTGCCGGTGCTTGTCAAATTCGTCTTCCCGCCGATCTTTGACCGCCGGAACCCGCCGCTGGCCGAATCAACGATCTGGCTGATTGCCGCCAGCGTGCCCCTGATCTTCCTGCTGCGCGCTGTCACCGGCTACCTTAACAGCTATTACGTGTCGCTGACCGGCGTCCGCATCCTGGAGTCGGTCCGGCTCGATTATTTCCGCAAACTCCAGTGGCTGCCGCTCTCCTTCCTGCAGCGCAAGGCCAGCGGCGACCTCATCTCGCGCGGCCTGGCCGACACGGCGCAGTTGCAATTCACCCTCTCCCTGGTCGCCAACGACGGCGTCAAGCAGCCCATGCAGCTGGTCGGCGCGCTGGGCTTCCTCGTCTGGCAGGCCTTCACCACCGACGGCGCGCTGCTCGTGCTCGTCTGCCTCGCGGTCGTGCCGCTCACGGTCCTGCCCGTGCATTACGTCGGCAAGAAAATCGTGAAGCGCGCCCTGCAGGTGCAAAGCCAGCTCGGCGACATCTCTTCGCAATTCATGGAGAACCTCTCCGCCGCCCGCGAGGTCCGCGCCTTCGGCCTCGAGTCGCGCGAGATCGAGCGCTTCGGCCAGTCCACCAACGCACTCGTCATCGCCCAGATGAAGACGGTGAAATACGCCCAAGCGCTCACCCCGGCCATCGAGATCCTTTCGGGCGCCGGCATCGCCGCCACCCTGGTCTTTGCCTACAAGGCCGGCGTCAAATGGGACACCTTTTTCGCCATCATCACCGCGCTCTACCTCTGTTACGAGCCGATCAAGAAGATCGGTTACCTCAACACCGAGCTGAACCGCGGCACCGCGTCGCTGGATCGCCTCGAGCACGTGCTGGACGAGCCGGTGACCATCACCGATCCGGCCCAGCCGAAGCCGGTCACGCGCCTGCACGGCAACATCGCGTTCACCCATGTCAACTTCTCCTACGGCGAAACGCCCGCCCTCTCGGGCGTCAACGTCGCCATCCCCGCCGGCACGGTCTGCGCGTTGGTCGGCCCGAGCGGCGCGGGCAAGAGCACCTTCGCCAACCTCGTGCCACGCTTCTTCGAGGTCGGGGCCGGGGCCGTCACCATCGATACCATTGACGTCCGCGCCATGCGCCTCGCCGACCTGCGCCGCAACATCGCCCTCGTTTCGCAGGAGCCGGTGCTCTTCAACGACACCATCTACCACAACCTGCTGCTGGGAGACCCCGGGGCGTCCCGCGAAGCCGTGATGACCGCCTCCCGCGACGCCCACGCCCATGAGTTTATCGTCAAGCTGCCGCAAGGCTACGATGCGATGGTGGGCGAACGCGGCGCATTGCTCAGCGGCGGGCAGAAGCAGCGCCTCGCCATCGCCCGCGCCTTCCTGCGCAACGCGCCGATCCTCATCCTGGACGAAGCCACCAGCGCGCTCGACTCCGACAGCGAGGCGGCCGTGCAGGACGCGCTCCGGAAACTCGTCATAGGGAAAACGGTGCTCATCATCGCGCACCGCTTCAGCACCATCCGCGACGCCTCGATGATCCTGGTGTTCGACCAGGGCAAGATCGTGGCGCAAGGTGACCATGCTTCGCTCCACTCCGGCAATGCGCTCTACAAATCGCTCTATGACCGCCAGCAGGGCGCTGTTTGATCCCACCTGAGATTGGCCACAAAAAGTCACGAAAAGGCTTCCATGTGCCTCGACCGAGTTCCGTGCGCCTATAGGCGCCTTAAAAGCTTCACTCGCCTCCGGGTTTTTGTGACTTTTTGTGGCTAAATAAATTTTATGTCTAAAGAGCCCCAGGAATTTTCGCGCGCGGTGGAGAACCTCATCGCCGGTTTTCGCGAGGTGCCGGAGGACCGCGGCCGCTCCAAGCGCCGCAAGACGAACGAACTCGGCTCGCTCGTGGACGAGCTGCTGGTCAAATACCGGATCAGCCACGACTCGCTCGAGCACAGCATCCGCGAAAAATGGTCCGAGCTGGTCGGCGCCGCCAACGCGTCCTATTCGCATCCCGTTGTCGTCGAACGCGGCCTGCTGGTCGTCCTTGTGTCGCACGCCGTCGTTCGCAACGAGCTTTTCCAGCACCGGGAGTCCATTTTGGAGAAACTCAAGAAACTGCCCGGCTGCGCGGATATCAAAGGTCTGGCACTGCGGGTGGGGTAATCAGCCTGTTCAAACCGGCGCAACGGTTGACAACCACCGGCCTGTGTTACAGACGTAACACATGGCCACCACCACTGCCACCGTCCGCATGCCCACCGCCACCAAGCGCCGCCTTGCCTCGGTCGCCCGGCAACGTGGGTTGACCTTGTCCCGCTACCTCATCGAGGCCGCTGAGCGTGACGCCAACGCCGAACCCGCCCCGCTGCCGGTGAGTCCGCTCGCCTACGAGATTGAGCGGTTTGTCCGCCCGGAAAACACTATTCCGGAGGACTTGTGATTCCGGACCTTGCCCAATGGGATGTGGTCCGGGTGCGCATCAGGCCCACGGACAAAGATCTTCATCCCGCTGTGGTTGTCTCCCGGACCGAGGTCTGCCGCGATCCGCGCAAAAGCAGCATCAACATCCTTTACGGCAGCACCAAGCGCCCCGCCACCTCCGTTGGCGCAACTGATGTCGTGCTCAATGGAGCGGATGGACTTGAGCATACGACCGCGTTCAACTGCGACCATCTTTTCACGGTGACCAAAGTTAGCCTTGAGGCGCGTTATGGCAGCGTCGCTTTCGAACGTCGCCGCGCCCTCAGTCGGACAATCCACCGCGCCTTTGCGTTGCTTTCCTGAGTCTTATCAGTGCGCCAAGGCGGCCTACTCCCACCCGGTCGTCGTCGAGCGCGGCCTGCTGGTCGTCCTCGTGTCGCACGCCGTCGTCCGCAACGAGCTATTCCAGCATCGGGAGTCCATTCTGGCGAAACTGAAAAAGCTGCCCGGCTGCGCGGATATCCGGGGTTTGGCGCTGCGGGCCGGTTGAGCCCAGTGAGTCCCCTCGGCACTCCAGTCAGATAATACGATCAGATGCGCGCCCGGACAATTCCATGATTTTCTCTGCGAGTTGGCCCGCTCGTTTCTCCAATTCGGCCCTTTCCTGGTCGAGCATCTTCGCCCGCTCAGCCGCGAGTTCATCCAGCACGCCGGGTCTCTGCTCGCTCAGTTGGAAAAGCTCGTAATCGGGGCTCTCTTTCAAGCGATTAAGCGATTCAATAAGCTTAATGATTTCAAGCTGCAGCGTCTCATTTAAGCGCCGCAACTGGCTGAGTTTCGTCTCGTCGCTGAAATCCAAGTTTACCCAGCCTTGACGCAGGATAAAGCTGTGTGGGTCCTCGGCGATCTCCTTCAATGTTTTGAGGTCGCCACAGTCCTTGGCGTGATTAATCGCGCTGGTCAGCTTTTGATACGTCTCAAGCTTGTCGGGCTGGCTGGCAAAGCGGTCGGGGTGATACATCTTCACCAACTTCTTCCAATGTTGTGCCAGCTCACGCTCCTCCCCGGCAGTGAGTTGCCTCCGTTCCGCCATCGTCACGGTCGTCTCTTCGTAATCCTTGCCAGCTTGTCTTCTTGCCTTTTCGTAATTCTCCTCGGTCTGTCTTGCTTCCTCTTCGTCGCCGCGCCCCAGCGAGTTCAAAAATCTTTGCCGGTAGTCAACGATAAGCCGCAGTCGATCACGTTTTTTGTAGCGTTCCCGCAATCGCCGGAAAAGCGCGGCCCGCACGACATCAACCCGCGCTTTTTCTTTCGCATACTCGACTTCCAATTCGGCCAGCCTCGTTTGTGCATTCACCACAAGCTGCCGCAATTGCTCCAACTCGAGATTGGTGTGTGGACTCACATCAGAACTGATTTTACTTTGAATATCCTTCATCAATTTACGGGCTTAAGCCGAAGCCGCTTGCCGCAAGGTGCTCGTCGTTAATTTCCCGGGATCGTTTTTGTGCGACTAACGTTTTTTCACGTCCAAGAGCGGCTTCCATCCATGCTCTGGTTTTCATATCCTCTTCATGACTGAAAGTATCCTGTCCAACCTTTGTTTTGTAGATGAACCAAGCAAGCCCTTCGATTTCACACTTCGTCACACCATCACCATAGTAATATTTAAGACCGAGTTTAGGCAGCGCGCCGGAGTGCATTCGCAAAGCAGCTTTCCGAAGCCATTTTACGGCTTCACTATTGTTCACAAGAACCCCGTCGCCGTTGGCATACATTTGGCCCAGATAGAACTGAGCATCGCGGTGGCCTTGTTCGGCAGCCTTGCGATACCATTTCTCCGCGTCGGTGCGGTCCTGCGCCACGCCGATGCCGTTGGCATAGATTACACCTAGATTATATTGGGCGCTGGTGCTCCCCTGCTCGGCGGCTTTGCGATACCACTCGACAGTTTCCACGGGCTTTTTGCCCAGATCGTAATTGTAATCTTGATGGGCGGCGCGTTGTTCGATCGCCCTGCGATGCCATTTATTCGCTTCGATTTCATCCTGATCCACACCGTCGCCGTTGGCATACATACGGCCCAGATGGAACTGCGCAGCGCGGTGGCCTTGTTCAGCGGCCATGCGAAACCATTTCACAGCTTCAACACTATCCCGTGTTCCACGAAGTC
Organism: Lacunisphaera sp.; assembly: GCA_035260745.1. GTDB lineage: Bacteria > Verrucomicrobiota > Verrucomicrobiia > Opitutales > Opitutaceae > Lacunisphaera. Next base: position 13,177 of record DATFUQ010000066.1, read on the forward strand.
CGGTGGCATAATTATACCCGAGATGATATTGGGCAGTGGCGTGGCCCTTCTCGGCAGCCTTGCGATACCATTTTTCTCCTTCTGCTCTATCCCGTGGGACGCCAATGCCAGATTCAGACATGTCCCCAAGGTCAAACTGGGCGCAGGTGTGGCCTTGCTCGGCTGCTCTGCGATACCATTTCACTGCTTCAACACTGTCCTGCGACACACCGTCACCGAGTAAGTATGCTCGGGCTTTCTGAAACGACGACTCTGGATCTTCGCCCGGAGCCTGGGTCAATATATCTGCCACCATATTCGCCAGAATGCCTTTCGCACCCGGTTCCGCCTTTCCGATCGCACCTGGCGGCTTCGGGACCAGCGCATAATCATTCTTCTCATTCATGGCGGTCAGATTTTAAGACAACTATTACTGATAATATATGACTTACTTTTGCTCATGCGATAACCTTTCATAATTCCGGTCGAGTTCAGATTGAAGTTTCTGTGCTTTGTTTGCGACGTGCAAATATCGTGGGCCGAAATCGGGCACAGCGGCGTCACTAAGGCACTGATAATAGCGCAGCAGCACAGCCGTAAACCAGAACCACATTCGCAGGTGAATCGTGCAATACTCGGTAACTAGGACCAAATTCGGAGTGCAAACCGAACCTAAGACAAACTCGTTTCCCTCTCCAAGGAAGCGGCGCGGAATCAAATCTCGATTGGGGTGAGCGCCAATGCTGAAAAAATCGTAGAGTTTTCCCGTCGCGTCCTCCGCCTCCCCGAGCGGTTGCTTTGCGAGTTCCTTCCGCACCTCAGAGTTCTGAATTTTTCGCCCGGAATGCCATTTGGTGGCGATATTTGAGTTAAGAGCACACACCGCCATCAACGACAACGATTCATAAACCCGGCGGGCTATTGGATAGGCCGTGCTGCACTTACCGGTGAGTATGATTCGGCGCGCTTCGACAAGTGCATCGAAACATCCGCCAGCAAATCCCGCACGACAATATCTTGGGTGGAAACCGGTTTCTCTGTGCCAATTACGTCAACTATCTCGCAGACCAAATCGGCGTAAGCATCGATAACCTTGAGGTAAGGCTTGAGCATCCCTGAGAATTCTCTCGTGCGCTTCTCGTCCCACTCAATGACTGTGGCGTAATTGTGCTGACGTGGGTTCAATGTATTTGTGCCGAGAAGTATCGGCTCAGGAGTTGCACTGCTCGAACGCGCTTCGAGATTGATGGCATCCTCATCGGAGCCTGTGTGGGATTTTCACCGGATCAAACTCTTAGCCATGCGTCGTCGCCGAACAAGTATGCGCGGTCCTTACGAGAGCTCATATCTTGACTAGATCATTTGTCCGCGACTGGCCCTCGCGGTCAGCACCCCTCTTGCGCCAGCCTGTCCCACCCGATTAACGCAAAAAAAACGCTTGCACGGCGGGGGGGCCGTTTAGTTAATGGCCGCTTACGTTAGTGAGAGTCTGCTGGTCGCAGGCTCCCACCACGGTCAGTCCGGGCAACCGGACACTAACGGTGCCGCCGGCCTTCCAAAAGCGGGCGGCACGGAGCGAAAGCTCCAACAAAGACCGCGCCATCAACCACCTAAACCATGTCACAACCCGTTAAGTCAGAAGTTATCGCCCAATATAAAACCCACGAGAAGGACACCGGCTCCAGCGACGTCCAGATCGCGCTGCTCACCGCCCGGATCAATCACCTGACCGAGCACCTGCGCACGCATCGCAAGGACTTCCACAGCCGCCGCGGCCTTCTCCAGATGGCCAGCCGCCGTCGCAAGCTTCTTGATTACGTCAAGAGCGAGGATCTGGCCAAATACAACGACCTGCTGCAGAAACTCAGCCTGCGCAAATAACCGCTTTCACGAAGGGCGGTCCACCGACGGGCCGCCTTTTGTTCAACCCCCGCGAAGCAACCCCAAGAGACATTTCCGCTTGCCGCCCCGGCCGACGCCGGGCCCGCAATCCGAAATTTCCCGGGAGCTGATTCAAAGGGGTCCAAGAAAACGGCCATCATCCGAACCCCGCCCGACGTTCCGGCAATCCGGCCGGCGCCGCGCACCCTCCGAACCCGAATCCGAAAATGAATCAGAAACACAATGTCACCGTTCCCGGCCTGAACCTCACGTTCTCGACCGGCTCCATCGCCCAGCTCGCGGGCGGCGCCGTCAACGTCAACGTCGGCGAGACCAACGTCTTCG
>DATFUQ010000067.1:0-9512 GCA_035260745.1 Lacunisphaera sp.
CCACCTGCCGGACCAACTCGTTCCACAATCGGGTATCCGCGCCCGGCAGCAGTGTCAGCCCGCGCTTGGGCGGACGGCGCTTGTATTTTCCCACGGTATTGCGGGCCGCCTGCTCGGCTGCCTCCAGCAGGATCAGGATCAAGCCAGCCGGCAAATCCAGCCGGCCCAGGGAGGAATGATACGAGTTCATTGGTTCATCGGGAGTTTGTAGTTTAATGGACTACTAGCGACCTGTGCTACTGATCCAACGGACTCCGCACCCCGAGACCCGGTTTCTTCATGACGTGGGTGTAGATCTGGGTCGTCTCGACGCTCGCATGCCCGAGCAGCTCCTGCACCATGCGGATGTCGGCGCCTCCTTCCAGCAAATGCGTGGCGAATGAGTGGCGCAACACATGCGGCGTCACGCGCTTGGTGAGTCCGGCTTTCTCCGAAGCCCGCTTGAGCACCTGTTGAAACCAAGCGTCACTGACGTGGTGGCGTCGGGTGATGCCTGTCGCCGGATCCAGCCCGGGCTTTTGCGCGGGAAACAGCCACTGCCATTCCCATCTCACCCCTGCCTTGGGATACTTCCGGATTGAATATCGGCGGAGAGGTTCTTGATGTCGAAGACTGTGCCCCCGATGAAAAAAGAGGCTAACCAGCCGCCACAGCCAACGCTCACCATCCGTCCTTTTTCGATCATGATAACCCCGCTCCAACCTCCGTCCGCCGCTCTCGGTGAGCGCGGCACATCTCTAACCTCTAGGCAGAAGATAAGAACCTGCTGGGGGCCAAAGGGACGGCGGCGCCTCACCTCAGCCCGAACACCTGCTCCAGCATGGTGGCGAGATCGGCGCCGGGCACCCAGCCCGAGCCGCGGGGCTTCACGAGGGACTTGCACCGGCAGGCGCGGACCAGCGCCGGTTCCACCGCGACGACCTGCGCGGTGTTGGGGCGCATCCCGGCCGCCTGCAGCGGGGTGAGCGGCGTCCATGCAAACGGCAGGCCGGTGGCGTTGCACTCCACCTCCCAGCCGGCGACCAGCCCGGCCGGCATCGGCCGGCGCAGAAGCGCCGGGTAGCGCGTGATGAAATCCGGCACGCGGCTGGTGGCCACGCGCACGCGCACGACCGGCCGCAGCCGGTCGAGGTATTGCTGGAAATTGTCCACCTTGCCGCTCCGCCACTCCCGGAGGAAATCCAGCGGGTCGAAGCCCATCAGGTTCATGCCGTTCCACGGGCCGTGCTCGTTGGAGCTGCCGAATTTTTTCCACACAAACCACGAGTCGAAGTTCTGCGTCATCATCAGCCCGATCTCGAAATGCAGGTGCGCCCGGTCCTTCGGGATGGCGGCGCTCCCCTCGCTGCGGCCCATCGTGGCGATGGTCTGCCCGCGCGTGACCGCTACGCCCGGCGCGATGCCGGGCGCGATCCGTGCCAGATGCGCATAGAGCGTGTAGACCGCCGGCGTGACGCCGCGGTGCTCGAGCACGATATAGCGGCCGTAGTTGCTGTTGCCCGGGGAATTGCTCGCGTGGCGCACGACCCCGTCCATCGCGGCAAAGACCGGGTCGGCCGGCTCGCCGCGGGCGTCGTGCGCCACCGGCCGGATATCGAGCCCCTCGTGGAACTGCGTGCCGTTGCTGCGCACGCAGCCGAACAAGCCCGACTCGGGCTCGCCCGAAACCGTCGGTTGCACCCAGGCCTCGTAACCTTTGCCCTGTTCCCAAGCGCGGTTGGGCGTCGGCCAGCTGAACTCGATGCGCTGGGCGGTCGCCAACGGAGCCGCTGACAGCGTCAACCAAAGCAAGGTGAAGAATTGTGGCCGCAAAAAATCACGAAAAGGGCCTCCTTGGCCGGCGCAGACGTCCGCCGCTGTCCAGGATTTTTGTGACTCCTTGTGGCTAACCCCGGCTTGGTGGTTGTGGCCGCTCATCTTCAATTTCAGGAAAGAGTGTAACGATATTCAGCGGGATTTCCTGGCGATCTCGGCCGTGGTGCGCTTCAGCTGCTCCGCGAGCGGCGGCAGATCCACATCCGACACCTCGACAAAAATCAGCAACGTTCCGTCCTCGATCGCCTGGTCGATGCGGCGGGCGCCGATCGGCGTGTCGTTGAACGTCAGCACCAGCCCCCGGTTGAGGTTGGTGGCGGTGAGCCGGTAGAGATCGCGCGCGGCGGCGGGCGTGAACTGGAATTGCAGGCACCAGCCCAGGTCCACCCGGGCCAGTCCGACACTGACGATGTCGTATTCGACGAGAACCGGCTTGGGATTGACCTGCAGGGTGATCTTGCTGACCGGCAGCTGCATGGCCACACCGGCGGTCCCCGGCCGGGCTTCGAGGAAAAAGCGCGCGACGAGCGGCTGGTCCAGCGGCGATGGCACCGTCGTCTGGCATGCTGGCAGCAATAGCAGCCCGAATAGGAGTGCAATCAGGTGGAGCGCCTTGAACTCAACACTCTGAGCCATGGCGGATCGGTTGTCGGAGCCTGCTTGCAGGCGATGGCAGTCGGCCAAGCGTGGAGAATCGCCTGCGAGCAGGCTCCTACACAAAGACAAGACCCTCAGGCGTGGATTGATCATGGGCCCACCTTTACCGGGGACTCGAAAGCCTCAAGGATTTCCGCACCGATGGCGTCGGCCACGAGCCGGCCGCGGGGAGTGAGCATGATGCGGCCCTCGGTGGTCGCGACCAGGAGCCCGCCGAACAGCAGTTTCGGCAGCAAATCCTCCAGCCCGGCCCAGTGCGGCGTGGGGAAACGCCGGCGCAGCCGCGGCATCGACACGCCGTCGTTCATCCGCAGGCCGAAGATGACCGAGTCGGCGGCGAGCAGATCGTTGGTCAGCGCCACCCGGTCGCCGGTGGCGCGGCGGCCGGCGGCCACGTCCTCGTGCCACCGTGCGAGGTCGGCCGGGTTGCTGCTGCGCCAGCCCGCGTGCTGCGAGGCGGCCGACGGGCCGAGCCCCACCCACTCGTGCATGTGCCAGGTGTTAAGATTGTGCCGGCAGACGTGGCCGGGACGCGCGAAGTTCGAGATCTCATACTGCGCGTAGCCGGCGGTAGCCAGATGGTCCCAAGTCTGCACGTAGAACAGCGCCTCCTTCGCCGCGTCGAGCTTCACTTTGCCCTGTGATAATTTTACCCACAGCGCGGTGTCCTCCTCGAAGGTCAGGCAGTAGGTCGACAGATGGTCGGGCGCGAGCCGCAGCGCCTCCGTCAGGTCCGCCCGCCACTGCGTCTCGGTCTGGTTGGGCAGCGCGAACATCAAGTCGAGGCTCACGCTGGCGAAGCCGTGGGCGCGGATAAGGTCGTAGGCCCGGTAAACCTGCTCGGTGGTGTGCTGCCGGCCGAGCGCGTCGAGCAGGCCGGCGTCAAAGCTCTGCACGCCCATCGAGACGCGGGTGACACCCAGCTGCTTGAGCACCGCCAGCCGGTCCGCGGTCACCGTGGACGGCGCGAGCTCGACCGTCCACTCATCGGGCGGGCCGCCGCAGTAAAGCAGCATGGTGCGGCCGAGCCGCTCGATCTCCTCGGGCCGGAGCAAGCCGGGCGTGCCCCCGCCCCAAAACGCGGTCGCCACGCGGCGTCCGGCCCAATTGACCAGGCCTGCTTCCGTTTCCACCCCATCAAGATACCGCCACACCGCATCGCCCTTCGGCACCGTTTGGTAGAAAGCGCAGAAGTCGCACGTCGTCGCGCAGAACGGCACGTGGATATAGACGCCGAGAGGCGCCTGCGCTTTTTCTTGCTCTGAGGGGAACTCGACCATTATGAAACTCGTCAATTTACGATCTGCCAACAGCCTACGCGGCCGCGGCGATCCTTTATCCAAATGCACAAGACTCCCTTCCTTCACGCGAGCAGAATTTTTTCGGCCATCGCCGCGGCCCTCCTGCTGCTGGTCCTGTCCGGCTGCAATCTGACGATCACGAACCTGACGCCGGAAACCGTCCCGCAGAATCCGTCGCAGATCTACACCATCACCGCAAGTTTCCGGCCCACCGGCAGCCAGATCGACGCCAGCAGCATCGCGCCGCGCATCATCATCGACGGCCAGAGCTACAAGATGACCAAGAACTCCGTCGGCAACGACATCTGGGAGTTCGACTACCAGCTGCCCGCCGGCCGCGCCTCGGCCTCGTATTATTTCATCTGCGACTTCCATGCGCTGAACAGCACCGTGAACAACGAGGTCTATTCCGAGTTGCAGACGTTGAAGATTGCCGGGCGCTACGTCATCCGCTCCGAGGCCACGCGCGCCCCGGTCGGCTCGCGCGTCAGCATCCTCGGCGCCGGCTTCACGACGCAGGACCTGGTGTATTTCGGGATGACCCCCACCCGCACGGTCTTTGAATCGCCCAGCTCGCTCAGCTTCTTCGTCCCGGCCGTCGAGCCCGGCCGCACCTACAAGCTCAGCGTCAAGGGCCTGGGCTCCGACCTCGACGTCGGCTCGTTCCGCGTCGACGCCATCAGCTTCCAGGTGACGCCCTCCGCCGTCGTGCTCCGCCAGGGCGAGCAGCAGGCGCTGACCTTCACCATACCCAATCCGGCGCCCGCCGGCGGCATGCTGATCGATGTCACGACCGACGTGCCCGACAGCATCGTGATGCCCGAGGTGATGGTGGCGGCCGGCCAGACCAGCGTCACCGTGCCGGTGCAGGGCGGCAAGCCCGGCAGCGGCTCGCTCTTCTTCCGCAGCAGCGCCGGCGAAAGCTCGGTCGCAGTCACTGTCACGGCAAAATAAACAGGTAGGGCGCGTTGGGGCAACGCGCCGCCGCCTCCTCTTTCAGGCGCGCCGACTGGACGCGCCGGCCCTCGGCATCAACGGTGCAAACCACCGAGTAACGCTTGTGATAGTCGATTCCGGTATCGAGCATGGTAACGGCAGTTGCTGCTGGTTTTGAGGCTCGCGCAACCCACCGCCTTTCATGTTATCTGTTCGGCAAAGTCATTGTGTCGCGAAGCGTCCACACATCCCGAGCCAAGCTCCGAAAGGCTTTCCAATTTGAATACTCGAAGGAGGACGAGCGTCAAAGAGTGCTCGGAAAAATTATCGATGAGGCTTACTTGAAGCGGGATCTGAAAGAGAACGTGAAGCGCAAGAGGCAGACCAAGAAAGCGGGGCTCAAGAGCGTTGGTTTGATTTCCCCGCTATGTGCGGTGGCATCAAAGAAGACCCCCGCAACGTCACCTTCTAAGAAAATTGCGAAGCCTCACGACAAAGGCGGGTATGGAAGGACACGTGAATAAGAAGCCGCAGATTCAAGTTCACATGAAATCTTACATAGCGACAAGCGGCGTTATTTTTTCGCTAATCGTAGCAGCTCACATTGTGCGTCTTTTTGCAGAGGGACCACACCTTCTGAAAGAGCCGGTCTTCGTGTTTACCTCGCTGCTCAATTGCTGGTAGCTCATCCACTAGAAATGTCGCACTTACTTCCTGAATCCAAGAGGCCTAACCAGTCGTCACAGCCAACGCGGGCCGATGGCCCGCGTGGCTGAGCTGGAACGTTCGGCTTAAGATAAGAGCCTGCTGAAGGCCTTCGGGCCGCGCAGCTCCTGATTACTTTCGCAGCTTGGGTGGAAACGGGCCGGGCTGGAGCGAGGTGCCCGAGACTTCCTGGGCCAGATCGACCAGCTCCTGGACGACGATGGTCGGGTCCTCCTCGTAGCGGAGTTTCAGGAAATTCTCGCGCAGCTGCGCATAGCTTCCACGGTCGGCCATCCAGCCGTCGATGATGCGGCCGAAGTCGGTGGCGTTGGTGATGAGCTCCACGCCGGCGCCGCGGTGAAAGAACTTCACCGTCAACTCTTCCTGCGGCATGATGCCGCCGATGGCATTGAAGATGATCGGGCAGCGGAAATGCAGGGCCTTGGCACAGGTGGTGGTGCCGCCACGCGTGACGATCGCGTTGCTCACCTGCATGAGCAGGTGCACTTCCTCGGAAAAGCCGTCCACGAAACAATTGAGCTCCGGGTGCTCGGTGCGCCAGTGCACCAGCTCGTTGTAAGTCTCGCGGTTCTTGCCGCAGATGACGACCACCTGGATCTGCGCGGCATGCGGCAGGAGTTTCGGCAACAGCTCGAGATGATTGTTGGCGCCGTTGCCGCCGGTCGCGAGGAAAACCGTGAAGAGATCCGGCCGCAGTTCGAGTTTCTCCTCGAGAAAGGCCGTGCGGGCCCCGGCGCTCAACACCTCGAGGTGCTGGCGGGGCTGCATCAGGTGGCCGCGCACGCGGGTACGCGCGGTGGGCATGCCCAGCTTGACGGCGTAGTCGCGCGCCGTGGGGGTCCGGGAGATGTAGAGGTCGGCGCTGGGCTCGACCCAGTTGGCGCTGTAGCCGAAGCCACCGGAGAATTCGCCGCAATAGGTGGCGCAGCGCACCTGGTCCGCCCCAAGTGTTTTGCGCGCGAGCTGGAAATAGCCGCGGTTGAGGCAGTCGTGCACGCTGAACACGAGGTGCGGCTGATATTCACGGAGCACCGTCGTGTAGTAGTGGCGGCCGAAGCTGACCGAGCGGCGGTTGAGCAGGCTGAGCAGCTCGACGAAAAGGTAGAAGGCCTTGTGCAGCCACGGGGATTTTTTCTGGATCCAATTGTAGAAATCCACGCCCACACGGAAGAAACCGGAGGATTTCTCGAGCATCTGCTCGATGCGCACGTCGACGTCGTGGCGGTAGAGCTCGAAGCACCACTCGGCGAAGGCTTGGGCGCGCGCGTCGTGGCCGGCCCCGGTGCTGGAAGTGAGGACGAGGATGCGGACGCGCGCCATGATCAGTTATTGTAGGAGCCTGCTTGCAGGCGATGCTTGAATGTGGGAGCGAGCTTGATCGCGAACTTTGAATCGCCTGCAAGCAGGCTCCTACAAAAGGATGTCGATGTTCCGTTCATTCGCGTTTCTTCGTGTCCTTCGTGGTTCAATCGACTTGGGTCAGAGGCCGAAATACTTCGCCAGGATTTTCCGGCGGAGCGAGAGCGAGCCGAGGCGGGCGAGGAACGGGCCGAGCACCGCCTGGAAGAAACGCCCGGTGCGCACTGTGCCGCTGCGGCCGCGGAGCAGGGCGCGGCGCAGGCTCTCCGCCGCATGGGTCGGCGGCGGACCCGAAGCCATGAGCCGGCCGAAGGCCGCCCAAACCCGCTGCTGGCGGGGATCCGTGATTTGCGCGGGTCGGCGGACCGAGCCCTCGAAATCGGTGCGGTAGTCGCCGGGACGGAAATCAATGACGATGACGCCCGTGCCCTCGGTCTCGAGCATGAGGCTCTCGTTGAGCGCGGAGAGACCGGACTTCACCACGTTGTAGGCGGCCTGGTAAGGCAGGGGAAACTCGGCCGCGAGCGACGAGATGTTGACCAGCGCGCCGCGTTTCCGGGCCAGCATGCCGCTCAGCGCCACCTGGCTGAGGCGGGCGGTGTTGACGAGCATCACGCGGAACTGCTCCTCCCACACGGCGAAATCAGTGGACGCAAACGCACCGAACGCACCGAAGCCAGCGTTGTTGATGACGATATCAAAGCCGCTCGCGGCCTTCTCGGCGTCGAGGAACGCGCGCTCTGCGGCCGCCCCGTCGCCCAGTTCGAGGGCGACCGGGTGGAATTTCGCGTGGGTGAGCTTCAATCGCGCCGGATCGCGCGCCGTGCCCCAGACTTCCACTCCCTCCGCCAGCAGCATCTCCGCAAAGGCGCGGCCCAGTCCGGTGCTGGCCCCCGTGACGAAAGCCGTGCGGTAGCGGGCGGAAAGCTTGGTGCTCATGCGTCAGGCAGATCAGACCGACTTGAACACGAGGCAGACGTTGGCTCCGCCGAAACCACTGCTGTTGCTAAGAATGACGTTGGGCCGGTGCGGCAGGGTGGCGCGGATGATGTTCAGGCCGTCGCAGGCCGGATCGATCCTGGAGATGTGGGCCGAACCGGGCATGAAGCCTTCCTTCATGGCGAGGGCGCAGAAACCCGCCTCCATGGCGCCGGCGAGCGAGAGACCGTGGCCGGTCAGCGCCTTGGTGCTGCTGATGGCCGGGCGCGTGGGCGAATTCTTGAAGACGGCCTTGAGCGCGCGGGCCTCGGAAAGATCGCCGATGGGCGTGGAGGTGGCGTGGGCGTTGACGTAATCCACGGACTCGACGGTGACGTCGGAATATTTCAACGCGTTTTCAATCGCCAGGCGCAGGCCCGCGCCGTCGGGATGCGAGATGGCCACATTGTAGCCGTCGGACGCCTGGCCCCAGCCGGCCACCTCGCCGTAGACCTTGGCGCGGCGGCGCGTCACCTCCTCCTCGCTTTCCAGCACCAGCACGGTGGCCCCGCCCGTGCCGACAAAACCGTCGCGCGCCACGTCGAACGGCCGCGAGGCGATGGACGGATCGCTCTGGAGCGAGAGGGCGCGCATGCCGGCGAACGGCAGGATGCTCTCCACGTTGCCGTCCTCGGCGCCGACCACGAACATGCGCTTCTGCCGGCCGAGCTTGATCTCGTCATAGGCAAAACCCATCGCGTGGGCCGACGAGGCGCAGGCGGAGGAAAAGCCGGTCGAGGCGCCCTTGATCTTGAACTGCGAGACGAGGTTGAAATTGACCGTGCCGGAGATGGAGGCGACTACGCCGAGCGGCGGGCAGCGCATGACGCCCATCTTGCGCATGCGCTCCAGGTGGTGGCCGAGCAGGAACGGCGAGCCGGCGGAGGCGGCATAGAGGCCGGTGTGCGGATTGGACCAGTCGGCCTCGGTCAGCTTGGCGTCCTCGACCGCCTGCTGCATCGCGCAGTAGGCGTAGATCCCGTGCGGCGCCATGCCGCGCAGGGTTTCCCGGCGGATGTTGTAGCGGGCGGGGAAGATCCAGTCCTCGGCGTCGGTGGTGTCGGTCTGGAAGTCCCGGATCGGCGCGGCGACCTTGACCGGCACCTCGGCTTTCTGGAAGGGCGGAAACTGCACCATGCCATGACGTAATTCGCGCAGGCTCTCGGAGACCGCCACGGCACTGTTGCCAATGCTGGTGATGAACCCGACGCCGGTGATGTAGACTTTCCGCATGTGGGATTAGACTGCGGTCATCGCTCGGGGAGCCACGACAGAAGTGCGCGTATGAAAACGCTTTTCCCGACGCGGTCAACCACCGCAGCCGCCCTCGGATCCACGCCGCGCAAACTCAGGCGTTGACCGCGGCCTGCGCCGGGCCGGAAGCGATCACGGCGGCGGGCGACACCTGCGCCGCGGGCTCCGCCACTTCCTCGGCAAAGGCGAAAGTAAGCGTGATTTCCTCCGCGATGGCCGCCTTCTCCTGGCCGACACGGATCTGGCCCTCGAAGGTCGCGAGCGGCGACTTCAGCCGTTTCGGCTTGATGGAAAGATTGAGCACGTCGCCCGGCCGGCATACGCGGTGGCAGCGGACGCCTTCGCACGAGGTGAAGAAAATGGTGCGGTGATCGACGGTCTTGCCGGCCTCGCCGACCTGACCCTCGAGCAGGAAGAGCACCGCGAGCTGGCCGAGCGCCTCGAGCATGATGGAGGCGGGCAGCACGGGGTTGTCCTTGAAATGAC
>DATFUQ010000068.1:0-18846 GCA_035260745.1 Lacunisphaera sp.
CGCGCCAAGGCGCGACGCAAACAGCGGCAATAACGAGACAAAGTCAGTCATCCCCCGGGGCAGAGCAACTTAATTTTTCACGGGGGCGGGCTTGCCAGCCGGCGGGGGGGCTCTCACGCTCGCGATCATGGACAAACTCGAGGAGATTTTTCGTATGCAAGATGCGCTGAATAAGCGCATTGGAGTAAATCTGCCCCCGCTCACGGACGAGGAAAAGGCGAAGTGGATCCTCAATTATACCCGGGCCCTGCAGCAGGAGACGGCCGAGCTGATCGACAGCGTGCCGTGGAAGTGGTGGGCCAAATACCAGAAGTTCGACGAGCAGAACGCCAAGGTCGAGGTCGTGGACCTTTTTCACTTTTTGGTGTCGCTCGCGCAGACCCTCGGCATGACCCCGGATGATGTCTACCAGGCCTACCTGAAAAAAAACCAGGTCAACCACCAGCGGCAGGAAAGCGGCTACGTCAAAAAGGACGAGGCCGACTCAAAGCATATTTGAGCTGTCAGCCGGCAGCAATCAGCGGTCAGCTTGCCGAGGCTTCGCCAGGTGCAAGTGGCGGTTATTCCTCTGAGTGCCGAAAGCTGGTCGCTGAGCGCTTTAAGCAATCGCGACGAAGGTGCCGCTGAACTCCACGGCGGGTTTGCCGTCGGCGCCTTCGACGATCGCGGCCAGTTCCATGCGGGCCTTTCCGTGACGGCGGAGATCGGCCGTAAATTCGGCGCCGAGGCCCGGCGCCGGACGCAGGCACACCGCGCGCAACGGACCCTTGACCGGCTGGCGGTAGGCGGCGTTGCTGCGCTTCACGACGACATGGCCGTCCACGCCCGCCTCGCGCAGCAGGGTCCACAGCGCGGCGTAGCACGCGAGCGTCGGCAGCGCGTGCAGCGAACCGCCGAACGCGGTGCCGAGATGATTGACGTTGGCGGCGAGCGGCGCCTCGAGCACCAGCCGCACGGCCGTGCTCTCCGCCACGCGCAGGCCCATCGCGCGCGTCAGCGGGATTTTCTCATGGAGGAACGCCTCCAGGTCGCGGGCCGACATGCCCGGCGGGGTGTGCGAGCTCATTGGCCGATGATCTTGACGAGGACGCGTTTCTTCCGGCGGCCGTCAAATTCGCCGTAGAAAATCTGCTCCCACGGGCCGAAGTCCAGTTCGCCGCCCGTGATGGCGACCACGACCTCGCGGCCCATGATCTGGCGCTTGAGGTGGGCGTCGGCGTTGTCCTCGCCGGTGCGGTTGTGGTCGTAGGCGGAGTGGGGTTTCTCGGGCGCGAGCTTTTCCAGCCAGCGCTCGTAGTCGGCGTGCAACCCGGACTCGTCGTCGTTGATGAAGACCGACGCGCTGATGTGCATCGCGTTGACGAGGCAGAGGCCCTCGCGCACGCCGCTGGCGTGAATCGCCGCCTCGACCTGTGGCGTGATGTTGAGGAACGCCCGGCGGGTCGGGGTCTCGAACCAGAGTTCCTGCCGGTGGGTTTTCATGGCGGGGAATTATTACCACAGAATGCCCGGAATACACAGAAGGGTTTTGGCCGGAGGAGCCCCGGTTATTCTTAACCACGGTTTGCGCGGTGCGACACAGGGCACGCGCTCGTCCGTCTGGCGCGATTGGAACTTACTGCAGCGTGACCGGGCCTTCGAGCGGGAGGGCGTCGGAGGCGCCGCCGACGAGGACGGTGTATTCGTGCGGCTCGGTTTTCCAGCCGTGCGCCGTCACATCCCAGTAGGCGAATTCCTTGGTGGTGAGGCGGACACTGACGGCCCGGCTCTCGCCGGGCTGCAGCGTGATCTTGGTGAAGCCTTTCAGTTCCCTCTCGGGGCGGGGCACGGCGGATTTCGTGTCGCGCACATAGACTTGGACGATTTCCGCGCCGGCCACCCTGCCGGTGTTGGTGACAGTGAACTCGACATTGAAGCGGCTGCCGAGCGGGATCGCGGTCGCGGGTAGCTTGAGGGTCTTGTATTCAAAAGAGGTGTAGGACAGGCCGTGGCCGAAGTGATAGAGCGGCTCGATCTTCTTCGCGTCATACCAGCGGTAGCCGACGAAGACGCCTTCCTTGTAGACGACGTTGTTGATCCGGTGCGACATGTCGCCGTCCGGCTCCCACCCGGTATAGAGCTTCTCGTCCGCGGGGATGTAGCCGTAGCCGGGCGAGTCTTCGAAATTCTTCTCAATCGTCATGGGCAGCTTGCCGGAGGGATTGGTTTCGCCGCTGAGGATCTCGGCCAGCGCGCGGTTGCCGATCTGGCCCGGATACCAGGCGTAGAGGATGGCGGCGGCCCGGTCGTTCCAACCGGTCATCCTGATGCCGGAGCCGGAGTTGACGATGACGACCGTGCGCGGATTGAGCGACACGGTGCGGGCCACGCGCTGCTCCTCGGCGTCGGGCAGCGAGAAGGAGCGGTCCCAGCCCTCGCTGTCGGACGTGCCGGTGCTGAGCAGCACGACCGGGGCGGATTTCAGCTGCTCGTCGGTGGGGTTCTTCACGTAGTCGAGCCGGTCGCCGTAGGTGTCCTTGAGCGCCTGCAGCAGGGTGACGGTGTTATAGCCCTGGACCTCGGCGGAGCCCAGTCCGCGGGGCATGTTTTCGCCGAAGAGACCGGTGAGGAGAATCCTGCCGGCGCCGCCCTTGGGCAGCGGGAGCACGCTCTGGTTCTTGAGGAGGACGATGCCCTCGCGCGCGGTCTGGAGCGCGACCTGCTCGTGTTCGGGGAATTTGCCCAGGAAATACTCGTCCTTCACCGGGCGGTCATAGAGGCCCATGGCGATGGTGGTGCGGATGATGCTTTTCGCCATGCGGTCGATCTGGGCGAGGGTGACCTTGCCGGATTTGAGCAACCGGTCCGCATCGGCCTTGATGAACTTGTCGCCCGGCATCTCGAGGTCCTGGCCGGACTTGATGACTTTCCCGGCGTCCCAGACCGACCACCAGTCCGTCATGACCAGCCACTTGTAGCCGAGTTCGCCGCGGAGGAGCCCGGTGATGACCGCTTCGCTCTGGCCGGACCACTCGCCGTTGAACTGGTTGTAGGAGGTCATCACGGCCATCGCGCCCATGTCGATGCCGGCCTTGAAGGCGGGCAGGTAGATCTCGTGGAGGGTGCGCTCGTCCACGACGGAGTTCGCGGTGCGGCGGTGGAAGTCGGAATTGTTGGCGAGGAAATGCTTCAGCGTGGGGATGGTGCCGGTGTCGAGCACGCCGAGGACGTAACGCTCGACCATGCGGGCGGCGAGAAACGGATCCTCGCCGAAATACTCGAAGTTGCGGCCGTTCTGGGCCACGCGGTAGATGTTCATCCCGGGCCCGAGCAGGACCGCGATGCCGCCGGCGCGGCATTCCTCGCCGATGCTGTGCGCGTATTGGTAGGCGAGGCCGGGGTTCCAGGTGGCGGTGAGGCCGAGGGGATTGGGGAACGCGGTGGATTTCTCGAGGGCGTTGCTCAGGTTGCGGCGGATGTTCACGCCGCCAGTGGCGTCGGAGAGATAAAATTCGGGCATGCCGAGTTCGGGAAAGCCTTTGATGAAAAATGAATTGGAGCCCGAGATGAGCTGGAGCTTCTGCGCGGTGGTCATCTTCGCGAGGACGCCGCCGGCGCGCTGGTCGGCGTCCTCGTAACTGACGGGCGTCTTGAAGGACGGCTCGGCCAGGGCGGCAAGACTGGCGGTGACGGCAAGGACCAGCGTGGACGCGAAACGGGACGATGGGGTCATGGATTCGGGGGTGGGGCGACCACTGCCACGCTAGGGGTGCGGCCGACCACGAGCCAAATCAAATGCTATGCACCGGCCGGCCTAGTGGCCGCCGTCGAGGTCGCCGGGCTTGAGCAGCGGGGCGAAGAGCGCCTTGTTCGAGCCCTTCATGTAGGCTTCCTTGGCCTCGACGGTGCCGTCCTTCACCCGGGCCATGAGGCTGTTGTCCATCGTGATCATGCCCTCGGCCTGGCCGCTCTCGATGATGCCGCGGATGTTGGCGATCTGGCCGGAGCGAATGGTGTTGGGCAGCGCCTCGTGCTGGAGCAGGATCTCATGCACGGCGACGCGGCCCTTCGGCACCTTCTTGCACAACAGCTGGGCGACGACGCCGGCGAGGCAGCTGGCAAGCATGACGCGCACCTGGTTCTGCTCCTCGGCGGGGAAGGTGTTGATGATGCGGTCGACGGTCTTGGGCGCGTTGTTGGTGTGGAGCGTGCCGAAGACGAGCATGCCCATCGAGGCGCAGGAGAGCGCGAGCTTGATGGTTTCCATCTCGCGCATTTCGCCGAGGAGGAGGATGTCGGGGTCGTGACGCATGGCGCCCTTGAGCGCGGCGCCGAAGGTCTCGGTGTGCTCGCCGACCTCGCGGTGGACAATGGTGCACTTCTTGCAGGGGTGGACGAACTCGATCGGATCCTCGATGGTGATGATGTGCCGCGCGAGGTTGTCGTTGATGTAGTCGATCATCGCGGCGAGCGTGGTGGACTTGCCGGAGCCGGTGGGGCCGGTAACGACGACGAGGCCCTGGTCGAGGTGGCAGAGCTTCTTCAGCGCCTCGGGGAGGTTGAGCTGGCTGAACGAAAGGATCTTCGCCGGGATCTGGCGCATGACCGCGGCCTGGCCCCAGTGGTTGTAGAGAAAATTGGCGCGGAAGCGGGCGAGGCCCTCGACCTCGTGCGCCAGATCGAGGTCCTTGCGCTCGAGGAATTCGAGCCAGCGTTTCTCGGGGCAGATCTCCTTGAGATAGGCCTCCATCTGCTGCGCCGTGACCGGCTTGTCGCCGATGGGCTGGAGCGAGCCGGAGATGCGGGACTTCGCGGGCAGGCCGACGGTGAGGTGCAGGTCGGAGCCGCCCTTGTCGTGCATGGTGCGGAGGAGAGCGTCGATGGCGGCCATGGGGTCAGGCTTTGCCGGAGACCGGCGGGGTACTTGGCGGGGAGGCCGGGTCGACTTTCTGGCGGACGTTGCGGGTGCTCACGTTGATGAGCGCGGTTTCCTTGGAGATTTTCTTCTGCTGGTACATTTCGAGGACGACATTTTCCATCACGCACATGCCCTCCTTGATGCCGGTTTCCATGACGTTGCGCAGGCCGGAGGTCTTGCCGTCGCGGATGAGGGCCTGGATGGCGGTGTTGGAGATCATGATCTCGCAGGCGACGACCAGGCCGCCGGCGGTGGCGGGCAGGAGGCGCTGGCAGATGACGCCGCGGAGGCTCTCGGCCACGCTGGCGCGAATCTGCGTCTGCTGGGCGGGCGGGAAGACGTCGAGCAGGCGGTTCAAGGTCGTAGAGGCGTCGCTGGTGTGCATCGTGCCGATGACCAGGTGGCCGGTCTCGGACGCGCTGATGGCCATCTCGATGGTCTCCAGGTCGCGGAGTTCGCCGATGACGATGACGTCGGGATCCTCGCGGAGGGCGCCCTTGAGCGCGGTGAAAAAGGATTTCGTGTGCGGGCCGACCTCGCGCTGCGTGACGTTGCAACCCCGGGGCGGCTGGACGACCTCGATGGGGTCCTCGACGGTGATGATGTGGTCCTGGCGCTGTTCGTTGAGCTCGGCAACCATGGCGGCTAGCGTGGTGGTCTTGCCCGCCCCGACCGGGCCGGTGATGAGGATGAGGCCGTTGTGGTAGGAGAGGAGCTTGCGGATGGCGTCGATATTGCGCAGGCCGAGCTCGTCGAGCTTGGGCATGGTGGCGGGCACCATGCGGTAGGAACCGGACGGGCCCCACTTGTGGAACATGAGGTTGACGCGGTAGCGGTTCTCCGCGTTGAGCGCGAGCGCGAGGTCGTAGTCGCGGCGTTCGAGGAAAATATTCTTCTGGTGGGCGGCGAGCAGCACGGTGTTCATCCGCAGCGACTCCTGGTCGGTGAGGACATGGTCCGTGATGGGCGAGAGCGCGCGGTGCTTGCTGATGAAGGGCCGCGAGCCGGCCGAGAGGTGGAGGTCGCTCGCCCCGTGGGCGCCGGTGTCGATGAGCAGCTGGCGGATGGCGGTGGCGAGGGTCGCGTCGTCCATGCCGGCGATCTTGTCGAAGGCGAATTGCGGGGCGCCGGCGGCGACCTTCACGCCGGGCGCGGAGGCGGGCCGGCTGCCGCCACTGGCGGCGCGCAGGGGGGCGGCGGGTTCCTCGTCGAGGAGGGGATTGCCCGGCGGCGGGCCGGCGGCGGCGCGGGCCATGGCGTTGCCGGCGATCGCCTCGAGCTTCTCCACGTCGTGGACGACGCCGTCGTCGATGAGGCTCTGCGCGAAATCCATCAATTGCGCGTCCTTGCCCACCTTGCGCAGGGCCGTCAGGGCCTGTTCGCGGTCGAACAACTTCCCGTCAAAGCCGAGCCGGATGAGCCAGAGGATCTCGTTGTTCATGCCAGAGGAATCCGCGGATGCTTTGCGCGGCGCGGATTTTTGCAAGAATCGACTGCGCGGGCCTACTCGGGGCCGTTGGTGGCCTTGAAGGCCGCGGCCGCCACGGCGGCGCCGGCGAAGCAGGCGACGAGGTAGATCCAGAGGCTGCCCCAGGCGATCACGCCCATGAGGCAGACGCCGACCGCGACGGCGGGATTGAACACCGCGCCGGAGATGCCGCCCACCGCGTAGGCGCCGGCCGTCACGGTCAGGCCGATGGCGGCGCCGTAAAATGAATTGCCGCTGGTGCCCTTGGCGGTCGCGACGTTGAGGATCACCCACGCCAGCGCGAACGTGAACAAAAACTCCGCCAGCAGCGCCGGCAGAACCTCGGGCGTCATCGCCCCGCCCATTGCGGCGGCCTTGGTGACGAGGCCGGTCTTGAGCGCCTTGACCGCGAACGAGGCGACGACGGAGCCGGCGAGCTGCATGCCCAGATAGGGCGCGACGTCCGCCGTGGCGCATTTGCCGCGCAGCCAGACCGCGAGCGTGACCGCGGGATTGAAATGCGCGCCGGAGAGATGGCCGCACGAATATACCATCACCATCAGGCTGCAGCCGATGGCGAGCGGCGCGAGATTGCCCGCGCCGGGCGCGACGACCGTCATGCCGATGGTGAAGACGAGGAAGAAAGTGCCGATGAACTCGGCGAGGTATTTTTTCATGGCGGGGAGGTTGGGCGGGGCCAGTTTCTACCGCCGGGTCCCCGACCGTCGAGCCGGAAAGGGGGGAAGTCTCCCGGGTGGCCCGGGGTGATAGATCGACGCCGGTCGCCGATCCGACCACTGGGCATTTTCCCTGCCAGTTTGTTGCGAACACGTTCTTGCCTGCTGGTGCAAAAGCGGCTCTCCTGACGACGGTTCGGAAATCATCACCTGCACTTCTGTAATGATATGAACTTTGTCCATCCTCATTCACTTCACCTCCGGTCTCGAGCGATGGTCACTTTTGTCGGCCGGCTGCGCGGCAAAGTCCGGGAGAACCGTTGGCCGTTGATGAAGCCACCCCAACCGTAACCGTGCGCCATCCGCGGAGCAACCCGGGCGAATTTCAACCAAGCCAGAAACCGCCGCTTCCTCAGCATGTCCGAATATAGCGGCTACAAACGGCAACGGCCCCACGCCCTGGGGGCATTCACCAGTGTCCATGAAGCGACGGCCCCGGCCGGCCGGCCGGGGCGATTCGCGCTGAAGATTTTCCATCCCCCGCCTTCCACCAACATCCGCCGGTCGTATGCCATCGAGGGCTGGTTGCTCGCCGCCGAGCGCCAGCAGAAGAGCGCAAAAAAGGACGGCGCAGTCCTGGAAGTCCTCGCCTACGGACTCTGCGCGGAGGGCGCCTATGCCGTCCTGCCGTGGCAGGAACATTCCCTGGAGCCCTGGGTCGAGACGCTGGCCGCGAAGGGCGACGTGCTGCGGGCGCTGACCGAATGTCTGCTGAACACCCTCGAGCAGTGGGAGGCGCAAACGGGCGGATCGCATCGGAAGCTGAAACCGACGAATATTTTTTTGAGCCGGTCGGGCCCGCTGCTGGGCATGACGGCGGTGTTTTCCGACCCGTGGTTTCTGTATGGCGACAGGCATGACACGACGCGAACGAACGATCTGACGGCCATCGGCGCGATGCTGGCGCAGGTGGTGCGCCGGAGACAGGCCGCGGCCTGGCCAATCGAGGATGCGCCGGAATGGAAGGCGCTTGGCCGCCCCGGCAAGGCCTGGCTGGCCTTCGTCAATTATCTACTGAACCCCCAGCCGGCGGCCGGCGAGCTGACGATTGCGGAAGCGCGCCGCCGGCTGCGCCTCATCCCGAAGGACGCCCGGCCGGTGCGCAACGCCATCCTGATCGGCACGGCGGCGGTGTTCGTGGTGGCCGGGGGGATCACGGCCTTTGCGCGGTTTGGTGATCCCATCTACATGCCGCTGAACCTCCGGAAACTGGCGGAAACGCTGCACAATCCCAAGGCCTACCGCCAGGACGTGGGTCCCAATTGGGCGCTGCTCTGCCATGCCTGGGACACCTGGCTCGCCGACCTGCAGGGCAATGCCCCGCGCCTGCTGCGGACGGAGGGCTTGTGGTCGGGCCCGAATGACCCGTTGCGCGTGGCCATCACCGATTTCAGCGCGAACGCGAACAGCCTGTTGCCCGGAACCGTCGTGCCCGAGGCGGCCGGAGAAAAAAGGCTCGGCGCGCTGGGCGATTCGCCCTCCGACGTGGTGCGGAATGAGCTGCTCAAGGTACGCGTGGCGGCGGCGGTCGACCAGGCCTATGCCCGGGTCAGCGCCCTCGCCGGGCGGCTCGAAAGGTGGCCGCGGTGGGATGAGATGCGCGACTTGCTGAAGCGGATCCAGGCGCACGGCTTCAACCGGGCGGCGGCCGCGCTGGAGCCCCGCCTGCCGGTCCGGCCTGGCAGCGCCGGCTACAAGCTCGACGTGGTGCGGACGCTGAAGCTGTTCAACGATGTCTCGCTCGATGACACGGGCACGCTGCTGCTGGCCAGCCGCTGGAGCGTGCTGACGGACCTCAAGAATCACATGGAGGGCACGCCCGACCGGGTCCAAAGGCGGATGCCCGAGCTGATCCTCGCCCGGCTCGTGGACCGTTCGTCCATCGGCGATTTTGCCGACTCGCTGGCCGAGCCGCTGGAAGAGATGCGCCGGTATCGCAAGGCATACACTGATCCCGCGGTCGTGGTGGAAAGATTCCAGAAGGAATCGGCGCTGCAGACGGAGACCGCCGAGGTGACGACCGCGGATTTTCCCCGCTGGGAGAAGGAACTGGTTTTGTATTCGAAGGTGCCCGCGGCCGAAGATCCGCGGCTGGCGCCCGAGATGGATGCGAGCGTCACCCGGCTGCCCACGATCGCGATTGACCTGGAGAACGATGCGCCCGCGGCGGAACCGGGCGGCCTGGCGACGTTGAGCAAGCTGGATTTTGACCGGGAGTTCAACGGGCTGAAGGAAAATTTGAAAACTTTCCGGGCCCACGAAATCGTGCGCCACGACCTGCCGGTCATCAGCGAGGAGACGACCAAGCTGGCCGGGGTGTTCCGCCTGCTGGAGCAGCGCCTGGAGGTCACGCTCACCTTGCTGAAGCCCGAGATCTGGCTGAACAAGGTGGCCCAGCCCTACGGGAAATTCAACGAGACGAAGCAGCGGTGGGCGGCATGGCAGGCGACGTTGAAGGCGGTGACGGCGGCGAGCCTTGAGCGCGACCGCACCCGCTTCCGGGCCTTGCGGGCGCAGGAGCGCCAGATGCGGGACTGGATTGACGGACTGGAAGGCCCGGCGGGGTTTGGCGCGCTGGCGCTGCCCGATCTCGCCGCGGCGTCACCCGACACCGCCACGGCGCTGCGGCAGTTGGAAGGAGCGCGTCGCGAACAGGCGGCCAGCGCGATCGCCGCCGCCGCCGAATGGCGGAACGCGCTGCCAATGACACCCTGGGCGTCAGCGAGCGCCAGCGTGCGCGCGCCGCTGGAAGCACACCGCCAGTGGCTGGCCGATCTGCCGGCTTTCAGCGTCGACCTCGACAAGCTGAGCGCGCTCCTGGCGGACGGTTTCAGCTGGAACGAGGGGGTGAGCGAGGTGATGGACCGGCTGGCGCGGCACGCGGGGCTTGACACCCTTGCCGGCCGGCCGGCGGAGTGGAACACCGAGGCGAAGCTGCTCGGCCGGCTGGTGGGCAGCAGCGACCGGACGGAACTGACCGCGGCGGCGCAAAGCGGCGGGCTCTCAAGAAAATTCACGGCGTGGCGCCGGCTGGGCACGCTCGCCGGCTGGCCGGCCGGAGCCGAGGACCTCGACGTCGACGGGGGCGTGGTGACGTTGTTGCGGGAGGGGATCGCGCGCGACTTGAAGGATGAGGCCCGCCGGGGCGCCTTGATGGCGGAACTCACGCGGGAAACGCGCGTGCGCTGGAACCGGGCGGCGCGCAATTCGGCCGGCAGCGAGGCGAAAATCACGGCGGTGTTCGAGCGGATGGATCGCTACAGCATCGCCGAGGCGGATCTCGAGGAACCGGCGTTGTATAACCTGAAGCTCTGGCGGCTGAAACGGTCCGACTGGAGCGAAGTCGACCTCGGCCCGTTGCGCAGCCGGCGCGACGCCTTCGTCGCGGCGGTGCGCGCGATTGCGGGCGTGGTGGCCCAGCCCGCCGTGGCGGCTTTCGTGCAGCAGCTCGCTGACATCAGCCTGGTCGTCGATCCCAACCGCAAGCCGACTCCCTCACCCCGGGTGGCGGGCTGGTCGGAGGAGCTGACCGATGACGGGCTGGGTCTCTCCGCCACCTGGAAAAGCGGCGGGAAGAACGTGAAACTGGATTTCGCCATCGTGCAGCCCCCGGACGACACGCCTCCCTTCTACCTGGCCAAGCGGGAAATCGCGGTGGGGGAATTTCTCGATCTGATCGGGACGCGGCCGAAGGAAGCCGCCGCGGTGCTCGGCGAGCTGCCCCTTTGGACCAAGGCCGAGACCTTCGACAAACCCTACAACAAACCGATGGCCTGGCGCCCGCGGGTGGACAACAGCGGCAGATACAATGGCTTTGAACTGAATCCGACGTGGATCTCGTTCACGACCGCCCAGGTGAAGGGTTTGCTGGACGACGCCGACTTGCGCGCCAAAAACCCGGCCCTCGACCAGGCGGCGGCGGAGAAGCCCACTTTGCGCAGCCCGTTGCAACAGATGCCGCCGGACGCGGCAAAAATCTTCACCGAGAAACTGCTGGGGGCCCGCCTGCCCACCCCCGGGGAGTGGCAGGCGGTCATGAAGGTGGCGGGCCCGGCCGCCAGCGGAAATTTCCGCGGACCGAATTTTCAGAGCCTGTTTGATTACCTCCGGGATTACAAGGTGGCCGGCCAGACCCTTACCTGGCGGCCGAACGAGGGTGTGTTCCTGCCCATGGTCACGGCCCCGGGCAGCGCCGCGCGCCGGAAATATGTCGACGAGGGCCAGGCGAGCGCCGGGGCGGTCGGGACCCGGTTGTGGCTCGCGCCGGTCGACGAAGGGGCCCCGGCCGGCGGCTTTTTCCATCTGGTTGGCAATGTCTGGATCTATCTTTACGATGACGCGGCGAAGCAATTTTACGTGGCCGGCGGGTCGGCGCTTTCTCCGCCCGGGATCGACTTCACGCAGCCGCAGAAGGTCGAGGCCGCCGGCCTGGTCGGCGCCAAGCGCGTGACCGAGGGGTTCAGCGACGTGGGCCTCCGGCCGGCCTTTGACGCGCCGCCCGGCTTCCGCGAGCGTTACAAGCTATTATTGCTTGTGCGCCAGCAGAAATTTCTGACATGGTAATTTCCCGATGCCGCCGCCCACCACCAACGACGTGGCTTTAGCCGAACCCGCAGCGTGGGCCGCGTCTTTGGTCACGCAGTTGAAGTACCTGCAGACCAACCTGGCGGAGGAGTCCCCGGAGAATCGCCAGGTCTACCTGGAGGAGGATTTGCGCCGGGCGTTGCAGACGGTGCCGGCCGCGAGGCGCGGCTCCTATCTTTATGCGCTGGTGCAAAAGCTGCCCGAGTGGGAGCTGGCCGCCGCCACGGTGACCGCGCCCGCCGCCATCGCCCGGCAGACGCCGGACGAGGTCGTCCGGTCCTTCCTGCAGCTCGCCCCGCAACTTTCCGGCGAGCAGCGCGAAAACATAAAGCAAAAGCTGGCCGCGCTCGGCCTGATTGCGGCGTCCAAACAGGCCATCGAGGGCGAGGCGCTGACCGGCATCCGGACCAGGCTCAAGCTCGACCCCGAGGACGCGATTGACACCCAGCAGGTCGGAAAGCTGTTCGCCGTTTTTGCCGAGGCGATACTGGCGCTCGACCAGCTGGCCTGGAATGTCTGGCGCAACGCCGCCCCCAAGTCGCCCATCCGGCGCGACACCGCGCAGGGGGATTTGCGGACGGTGACGCGGCGTTCGCTCACCGGCGATGCCGAGTCCGCGGCGGCCCATGTCCTGGTGCAAAAACAAGTCGAGGCGACCCGCCAGTTGATCGCCGGCCTGCTGGCCGGGCTGGGCCCGGCCGGAAAAAATTTCGCGCGACGTTACCAGCAGCGCTACACGCCCGACGCGGTCCGCGAGGTCGTCCGGGCGGAAGGCGGCGGCAAGGGTGATGCCCAATACTGGAAGAAGCACACCGAGCTGGCGGCCGGGATCACCGAGACCGTCATCGAGGACGACGTCCAGGCGGCGGTGGTGAAATATGCCGAGGATCTCATGGGCGGCGCCAAGCGCGATTAACCCGGCCGTCACCTTTCACCAATTTTCCGCCCGGTCGGTTCCGATTTTTCATCAGCCACCTCCCCAACCCCTCATCCGCCGTGTCCGCCAGTCTGCTCACCCACTGTGATCCGCTGTTCCAGGCGATCTGCCGTCTCAACCGCATCGGCCGCA
This sequence comes from Lacunisphaera sp., assembly GCA_035260745.1. Taxonomy (GTDB): domain Bacteria; phylum Verrucomicrobiota; class Verrucomicrobiia; order Opitutales; family Opitutaceae; genus Lacunisphaera. Next base: position 12,756 of record DATFUQ010000068.1, read on the forward strand.
TGAACCGGGGCGCCGCCATCGAATACGCCCAGACCCGCACCGAGGTCGAGGAGCACCTCGAGGTGCTGGCCCGCATCGCCCGCGGCGACATCGCGCTGGGCGAGCAATACCGCAAGGTCGAGCTGCCGCTCATCTTTTTCGCCGATTCGATGATCGCGGAAAGCGCGCTGCCTTTCGCGCAGAAATGGAACAACAACCGGCTCGCCTACGGGCGCAACGAGCGGGCGGGCGACGAAAAGTTCTTCTCGCTGCTGGATGAGACATTGCAGGACACGAAGCCGGAGGCCGACGAGCGCCTCGCGATCTTCTACGTCTGCATCGGCCTGGGCTTCACCGGCGGCTCCGGCGGGTCGGTGGACTTTTTGAAGAAGAAGATGCAGGAGATCGCGCCGCGCGTGAGGGCCTATGTCGATGCCGACGAGTCGGCTTTCATCACGCCGGCCTCCTACCAGCACACCAACCTGTCCAACCTGCCGCTGCCCATGGCGGCCAGCCTCGTCCCGCTGCTGATCGTCCTCGCCGGCCTGCTGCTCGTGGTCGTCGCCGTCAATGTCTACACCTTCCACAGCGCGTCGGCGGAGTTGAACCAGTCGCTCGATGCGATCATCGCGCACGATCCCGCCAAGACCACCCCTTAACCCTGACCCGGCGCCATGCTCGACCAATTCTCGCAGATTCCGAAGAACATGAAGATGCTCATGGCCGCGCTGGCCGGCATCGCGGTCCTGGCCGTCACGGCCATGATCGACCGGCGGGCCTTGCTGATCGCCGCCGCCGGCATCGTCATCGTCGTCGGCGCCATCCTGCTCTGGCAGATGTATCTGAAGTGGACCGGGCACCAGCGCACCCGGATCATGAGCAGCCAGCTCGCGGCCCACTCGTCCGGGACGCCGTCCGCGATCCACGACCCGGCCCTCCTCGCCACCCTCGACCGCCTGCGGGAGAACTTCGCCCGGGGTCTCGAGAAGTTCGAGGCGGTGGGCAAGGATCTCTACTCGCTGCCGTGGTATATCGTCTGCGGCGAACCCGGTTCGGGCAAGACCGAGGCCGTGCGCCGCTGCAAGGTCGGGTTCCCCCCGGGCCTGCAGGATGAGATGCAGGGGGCCGGCGGCACCATCAACATGCACTGGTGGTTCACCAACTACGCCGTGTTGATCGACACCGCCGGCAAGCTCCTCTTCCAGGAGGCGCCGCCCGGGTCGACGACGGAATGGACGGAATTTCTCGGCCTGCTGCAGAAGACGCGGCCCAATTGCCCGATCAACGGCCTGTTGCTGGTGATCCCGTCGGAGAGCCTGATCAAGGACTCGATGGATGAGATCGCCGCCAAGGCCGGGAAAATCGCCCGGCAGCTCGCCACGATCCAGCGCGTGCTCGACGTGCGGTTCCCGGTCTTCGTGCTGATCACGAAGTGCGACAAGATCGTCGGCTTCCGCGAATTTTTCAGCGGGGTGAAGGACCCGCAGCTCCAGGACCAGATGACCGGCTGGTCCAATCCCACGTCGCTCGACACGCCGTTCCAGATGGAGGCGGTGAACCGGCACCTCGCCGAGGTGGTCGAGCGCATCGGCCGGCGGCGGCTGGGCATGCTCAAGGATCCCGTGCCGACCGATGCCGGCAAACGGCGCGCGGACGAGGTCGACGCGCTCTTCGCCCTCTCGGCGAGCATCGGGGCGCTCGCGCCCCGGTTGCGCAAATACCTCGAGACCATCTTCGTCATCGGCGGGCAGTCGGCGAAGCCGCTCTTCCTGCGCGGCATCTATTTCACCTCCGCCCTGACCGAGGGCAAGGAGCTGGACACCGAGCTGGCGGCGGCGCTGGGCCTGACCGAGGACCAGCTGCCCGCGAGCAAGGCCTGGGAGCGCGAGCGCTCGTATTTCCTGAAGGATTTGTTCCTGCAGAAGGTTTTCCGGGAAAAGGGCCTGGTCACACGGGCGACCAACACCACGCAGCTGCTCAAGAACCGCCAGCGGATCATCGGCGCGGTGGTCGCGGCCGGCACGCTCGCGGTGCTCGGCATCAGCTATTTTGGCTACAGGGCGCTCAAGTCCAGCGTGGGCAGCGAGCTGGTCTACTGGCGCGCCGGCGCGAAGGCGGAAAACTGGTCGGGCCCGAAGTGGCGGCCGATCGTCAACGGCCGCCTGGAATACACCGGCAATGACATTGTGCAGCTGGATGTCGGCCAGGAGCTGCCGATCATGCAGTATCACGACAAACTGCAACAGCAGGTCAGCGCCGACCTGCGCATTCCCGTGGTCTTCAAACCGATTGAATCCGTCGCGATGCAGGCCAATCCCCGCCGGCGCCAGGCGCAGCGCGTGCTCTTCGAGGCCAGCGTGATCGCCCCGGTGGTCGAGGCCAATCGCGACCGCCTCATCAATTCGACCGGCTGGAGCGCGGCGGATTCGGAGCGGCTCGCGGCGCTGATCAGCCTGGAAGGGGCGATTCATCTCAAGGGCCTGCCCGGCTACGACGCCGACTATCCGCCTGAGGATTTCTTCAACCCGCTGCTCGGGCCTTCCCTGAAGGGGGTGGCCGATGGCCCGGCGGTGCTGGCGAAGCTGATGCAAATCCACGACTGGACCTATTTCCGCGGGGGCGCGGGCCGCGGCCAGTGGCCCGGGGCCTGGCTCTCCCGCGGCCAGAGTCTGCGGGACAACCAGCCGCTCGGGCGCGGCCTGGACGCCCTCGACCGCTCGATGCAAAGCGCCCAGGGCACGCAGCGCGACGCCATTCAAACCATTCAAAACGGCCGGCTCGTGGTCGTGCGCTTCACCGATGCCGAAAAGGCGTTCCAGCGGGCCGTGGCCGCGCCGCGAAATCCGGCCTGGGTGGACAATGTGCTCTCGGCCTGGGGCGACCTCGGCCCCCGCCGCGCCGCCCTGGACAAGCTGGCGGAGGAGCTCAAAAACAAAACCGGGGTGACAGGCGACAACGTGACGCTGGACGCGGCCTACCGGGCCACGGTCGAGCGCATGAAGAGCGAAACCGGCCAGGCCTCCCAGCTCATCCGCGCCGCCCTGCTCAAGCAGAAATCCGCGGCGGATGCCGCCGCGGCCACCCCGACGGGTCCGGCCGGCGAGTTTACCCTCTATCGCGATTTGGAGCGCCGGCTCACCGGTTTGGACGCCCAGGTCACGACGCAGCTGGGCCAGTTGATGTCCGCCTCCGATGAGGCGCAACTGGGCGATCTGGATGTCTCGACCCTTCTGGCGGAGAACGGCACCGCCGTCTATGCCGCGCGCTGTGCGGCGTACGCGGACATCATCCAGATCATGGCGCCGACCCAGGCCGGCGGATCGCTGTTGGGCCGGCTGGGCGAGGCCCTCAAGCAGCAGGGGTCAACGCTGGCGGCCGTGCGCGATCGCGTGGCCAAATACACTGGGGCCTCGCGTCAGGAATTCACCGCGGCGATGCGCACCTTGCTTGACACCGCTTCGGCCCAGGGCGCGGAGGGAACGGTCGACGCCTGGCAGCGTGAATTCGACAATGCCTTCCCGGATACCCTCGGCTATCCGCTCGGCTCCGGCGCGGAACTCACCCTGGAACAACTCAAGGCGACCATGGCGACGCTCGCCAGGGTGCGCGGTGATGCCGCGGTGACCGGCCTGCCCGCGGCGGCGCGGCGCACGCTCGAGGGCCGGTTCAAGCGGCTGGACCAGATGGCCGCATTCGCCGCCCAGTTGGTCGGCCCCGATGGCAACCCCGCGCCGGCCCGGTTGATTCTGCCGAGTGATCAAAATCAGGAGGCGGCCATCGCGCGGGCCCTGGGGGCGAACGGCGCCTCGCAGGCCATCATGCGGGTTTTTAAATCCATGCGCGTGACCGACCGCAGTTACCCGCTGTCGGGCCTGCCCGAAAGCGTGATCCTCGACAAGTTCACCGTGGCGGCGCCGCTGGCCCGGCTCGAATTCTTTACCACCGCCGGTCCGAAATCCGTGGCCGATGCCGCGGTGGAGCCCGGTCCCGGCTGGGGTGCGCTGCGCCTGCTCTCGTCGGGCGGGGCGCGGCACCCGGATGGCAAGGAGTGGGATGCCATCATTCGCCTGAACCACCAGGGCACGGAACTGGTGCTGGCGGTGACCATCGTCTTTGATCAGGCGTTGCCCGCGCTGGACCGCTGGCCGGCGGCCGCCCGGTGAACCTCCGTGTTTGTCCCGTAAGGCACTCTCCTCACCCCATGCCTGAAATCCCCGTGAAACATCGCCGGCCTGCCGCCGGGGTTCCGGTCGCCCGCCGGCCATGAACAACTTTTGCAAATTTTTCCTGAACGAGGACTGGAAATCCATCCCGAACGCCCCGCGTTTTTTCCTGGGGGCGTTCGGCAAGCATCCCGGCTGGAACGACCATCTGGATGATATCGGGCTGGTCACGGCTTCGCTGGTCGAGGCGCGCACCATTCTTTACGGCGGCATCGCGCATCAGATCGAACATGCCGCCTGGGAAAAGGCCGGCGCGGACCAGGTGACGCCGGGTTTCGATCATGTGATCCACTGGCGCCGTTTGAACGAGAGCCTCACGGGGCTCATCTGGTCGTCGCAGGATGGCAAGGGCCGCGCGCTTTATCCGATGATCACCGTCGCGCACAGCGTGACCCGGTCTTTCAGCTGGCTGGCGGGTGAACTCCTGCCGGCGCTGGAGGACGTGAAGGCCAAGTGCCTCGGCACGACTTCGGCCGCTGTCGTGATTTCGCACATCAAGGGAGTCGAGGAATCACTCCGGACGCGGCTGCCCGACAGCGCGCGCGTCTCCACCACCGTCGGTCTGGGCGTCCCGGCCTTCGCCGCTTGGTTTTCTCGCGAGCCGCTGGCCCTGCGGCGCGTCCTGCACCACCTCCGGAGAAATTTCGCGCTCTTCACGCCCGGCGGCCTGGAATGGTGCAAGGGGGAAAAGCAGGCGCTGTCCCTTTGTCTGCGTCTCCCGCAAATCCCCGGGGCCCAGCCGGCGGAGTCGCTCAACGCCTGGGTGTCGTTCCTGGCCACCCAGCTCGATCCCGCCGTGCCCTTCTTCGGCCTGGTTCCCGTGGGCCAGAACTGGCTGGATGTCATTGTCGGGGAGCCGGCCGCGGCGGACTTTTTCCTGTTGCGGGCGCGGCCCGCGGCGCTGCCGGTGGTGACCGACATTCCTTATCAACTCGACGCGGAAAGTCCGGCCAATGACGCCGGCCTGTTTGCCAGCCTGGCCCGCGGCCAGTTGCCGGAGGTTTCCTGCCTTAATGGCCAGCCGGTCAAGGCCAACCGGGATTTGGCGGTAAAATGGCTCCTGCGCTTCCGGCCGGGTTCCCGCCCGAGTTTTATCAGCCGCCTTTTCGGATCCGGTGGCTCCTGATCTGGCGCTCTCTCTATATATAGAGGGGGCTTTTCCCCGAACTGCGCCGCGAAAAAGTGGATCGCTTGCGGCAGCAGCCGGCATCGGCAATCGTTCTCTTAATCGTAATCTTTCTTGTTCTTTCAGCCGAAACAGGAGAACGAGAATGAATACGATCTGAAACCAAGATGTTGGTCACTTTGCTTCGATAGCCAGATAAAGGGATGCGCCGCAGTATATATATAGAGAGAGGGGGGTGTGTGGAGCGCTCTCTATATATAGAGGGATGCGCTGTAGTATAATATATAGAGAGAGGCTGGGGGCCAGGCCGCTGCGCCTTGTGATTGTGAATAACAGGGGCTGCCTGATGACGGGCCATTGCATTAACTGTTGACGGCTGGGGTAATTTGGCGGTTTCCTGTCCCTTCCTAATTCTGAGGCACACCCACACCGTATGATGTCTGGCTTGAATCGCCCCAGTGCCCCGATCGCCTGTCAGTGCTCCAGACCCCTGCGGCTGCGCTTGGCTGCGTTATGGCTGGCCATCAAGGCCGGAGGATTCCGGTTCGCGCGAAAATCCACGGACTATCCGGATCGGGTGACGCGCTGGTTGGCACTCAGGCTCGTGGTGCTGCTTTGCGGCCTGGCTGTCGCGGCGCCGGCGCAGGATGCGACCGCTCCAACCAAGAACGAAGCCGCACCCACCCAGGATTCTGCCGCGCCAGCCAAAGACACCGCCGCCCCAACCAAAGAGGAAGCGGTTCCGGCAAAGGATGAGTCCGCG